>JBGAOF010000006.1:0-21173 GCA_044221915.1 Solirubrobacterales bacterium | reverse complement strand
TGAAGCCCGCGCAGCCAAGGAGCAGGGTCCGGGAGCTTTCGCAACCAGCCCGCGGTTTCGAAGATCTTTGGATTGATGGCTTTGAACCCGGCGAGGCCGGAGATCCGGTTGAGTTCGTCTTCGTCGAAGCCCGCGATCTGCTGAATGCCTCTCATCGCTTCGAACTGCGGGCGAACCTGATCGGAGAAAGCGGGTGAGTTAAGAATGCTCCGACCCAGACCCATTGTCTTGCCTAGATTCCCAGCCACATCGAGCCGCTTGAGAGAGTCTTGAAACGATGAAATCTTGCCAATCCCGGCGATATCGCCGACCTGAGGATAGGCCGCGCCAAACGACCGTCGCAGCCGCTTTGTGCCGGATGTCAGAACTTCACGCTCCTTTGCCGCCGCGGAGACCAAACAATCAGCGACGATCTTCGGTTCGGCAGACTCGAACAGTGGCTCTTCGGAGAGGTCGACGACGAGCTTCAAGATCCGTGACTGATCTGCCCGTTCCCATGAGAAACTCGGCGAATGCTCCTTGATCCGCATCCGGACAAAGCACTCACACAACTCATCGGCCGTCAACTTGCCGCCCTCATAGTTCCTGACCGCATCGCCGAGCGTCCCAATCGCGATCACACCACGCTGCGCGATCGTCAGGGTTGCGCGTCCGAAGCGAACCCGCTTCGTCGGCGGTCCTACGATCTGAAAAACACGGCGCTTCTCAGCCATCAAACCATTATAAAAACGGGAACGGCGACCCCAATTTAGATCGGTACTCAGGTTCCGATTCACTCGCCGATCTCAGCGTCGCTACACCATTTCGCCGGACGAACTGCCGCCTGGTCGCAGTCGAAGTCTTCACTCTCGTGGACGTCTTGGTCGATCTTGCGACGAGAATCCGATCGACCTGCTGGTACATTTCGCGGTACATCGTTGGCGTCTCGTGAACCCGGTGAAAGGCATCCTTGCCGATCATCCGGCTTCACAGATGGAGTTCAAGAGGGGTGAGCGACGGGATTCGAACCCGCGACCGCCTGGACCACAACCAGGAGCTCTACCAACTGAGCTACGCCCACCGCGTGAGCGACAAATCTACCGGTCAGGAGTCGGATACGCTGCGCCGGTGAGAGTCGGGAGCGGCCCGGGACCGGGCCGGTGAACATGCGGCGGGAAATACGCGGATTCGCGATCGGATCCCTGCTGTTCGCGCTGGGCGCAACCCCCGGTTACGTCGGGCTGGTCGGGGTGACAGCCGACAACTTGACCTACTTCCTCGGCTCTATCTTCTTCACCATCGCCGGATTCAGCCAGCTGCGCCTGACCGGACGCTGGCAAAGAGGCGGCTGGTCCTCCCGGGACGCCTGGGACGACTGGTGGGCGGCGGCCATCCAGTTTGCCGGCACCATCGCCTTCAACGTTTCGACTCTCTTCGCGATCGCCGGCAACCTCGATCCGGACACTTTCAGGAACCTGGTCTGGCGGCCCGATTTCCTCGGATCAATCTGCTTCCTTGTCGCCTCCTTGCTGGCCGTTCGGGCAACCACCCACCGCGAGTCGCTCTGGGACCCGGAAGCGCGCAACTGGTGGAACACATGGATCAACATGGCTGGCTCGGTGGCATTCATGGTCTCGGCGATCTTCGCCTGGATCAATCCCTCCACCGGCCAGCCGATCAACACCGACCTCGTGAACCTCGGAACCTTCCTCGGCGCGATCTGTTTCTTCGTGGCGGCGTTGCTGCTCCGGCAGCCAGCCACAAAGAGCCCGCAGCGGGTCGAGGGCTCGACCGGGGATGGCCCCTCCGGCACCCCGACCTGAGCGCGCCCGGCCCGCAGCGGATTCAGGGCTCGACCGGGGCCGGCGCGCGCGTCGACCAGAGAGCCCCGGCAGATGCCGACACGACCAGCAGGATCGCGAGAACCTGGATCGCTCCCATTCCCTGAGCGAGAAGGATGAACCCGACCGCCGCCGCTACCGCCGGCTCCAGGCTCATCATCACCCCGAAGACATTCGACGGCAGGCGACGCATGGCTTCCATCTCGAGTGAGAACGGCAGGGCGGCACTGAGCACGGCAACCGCCGCCCCGACCGCGAGGATGCCGGGATTCAGCAACTCGCCTCCGCCATCGGCGACACCGAAAGGCGCGCAGATCAGCGATGAGATCACCATCGCCACCGCCAGGCCCCGGCCTCCGGACCATTGTCGGCCAACCCGCTTGCCGAGCAGGATGTAACAACCCCAGAAGGCCCCGGCTGCGACGGCGAACCCGATCCCAAGGGGATCGAGGCCGGCGCCCCTGATTCCACCGGTCAGCAGCAGGATCCCGGCTGCCGCCATTACCGCCCAGACCACATCGCTCCGGCGATGGGAAGTGATCAGCGCCACCGTCAGTGGACCGGTGAACTCAAAGGTCACCGCGGTACCAAGCGGGATCCGGTCGATCGCTTCGTAGAAGCTGAGGTTCACGCCCGCCAGCACCGCGCCGAAGGTGACTGCCAGCCGGGCCGACTCCCGGTCCATCCGGTAGGAAGGCCGCCAGATCAGTCCGAGCAGGACAGCCGAGATCGAGGACCTGAGAAACACGACACCACCGGCACCGATTTCGTCGAAGAGCCCAGTCGCCAACGCGGCACCAATCTGGATCGAGACGATCGCCCCGAGGACCATCAGGGCGGCGGGGGCAACCGGCCTTTCCGGCGACGGGTGCTGTCTGGCCGGGTTCATCAGGCCAGTCAATCACCCGCCGGGCTTCGCTGCCATTTCACCACCGGCCGGTCCCCCTCCGCGATAATCAGGCAATGAACTACACCGCGCCGTCACGGGAGGATTTTTCACATCACCTCGGCATCCCGACCAGGTGGAAGGACAACGACATCTACGGCCATGTCAACAATGTCGAGTACTACTCGTATTTCGACACGGTGATCAACCATTACCTGATCACGGCCGGAGGCCTGGATATTCAGACGGGGGCGGTGATCGGTGTCTGTGCCGAGTCGCATTGCCGGTTTATCGCGGGGATCGCTTTTCCGGACCAGATCGAGGCCGGACTGCGGGTCGGCCACCTCGGGAAATCATCCGTCCGCTATGAGATCGGCCTGTTCAACCAGGTCGGGGAGCCCTTGGCGGAGGGCTGGTTTGTTCATGTTTTCGTCGGCCGGGAGAACCGGCTCCCGGATGAGATCCCCGGAGCGATCCGCGCCGCTCTCGAGAACCTGGAGGTGAGGCAGTGAGGACGACCGCAACCGTATTGCGGGAGATGGGACTGCCCGGACCCTTCGCCAGAACAAGACCGCTGGAGCGAATTGAACTGGAGCTGGATGACCCGGGCCCGGACCAACTCCTGATTCGGATCCACGCGGCGGGCCTTTGCCATTCAGACCTCTCGGTGATCACCGGCCAGCGGCCCAGAGTCATGCCGATGGCGCTTGGCCATGAGGCGGCCGGAGAGGTTGTCAGTGCGGGGCCCGGGGACCACGGCTTTGTGCACGGTGACCACGTCGTCCTTGCCTTCGTGCCAGCCTGTGGCGAATGCCATTTCTGCGAGCAGGAGCGCCCGGCGCTTTGTGAACCCGGCGGCCGGGCGAACGCCGAAGGAACCCTGCTCGGTGGCAGCATCCGCCTCCACGACCCCGACGGCTGCGAAGTCCACCATCATCTCGGGGTTTCCGCCCTCGCCGACCACGCAGTCGTCTCGGCCCGTTCCGCTGTCCGTGTCCCGGAAGCACTCCCCTTCGAGATCGCCGCGCTTTTTGGCTGTGCCGTCCTGACCGGGGCCGGAGCGGTCCTGAACACGGGCGCCTCGGCCTTGCCCGCCCGCTCGATCGCCGTATTCGGCCTCGGCGGGGTCGGCCTGAGCGCTCTCCTGGCAGCCAGGTCACAGATGCCCGGAACCCTGGTTGCCGTTGACAGTGTTGAATCGAAGCTTTCGCTTGCCCTGGAACTCGGTGCCGACCACGCCATCCACGCCGGACCGGATGCCGTGAACGAGGTCATTGAGGTTTCGGATGGCGGCGTCGACCTGGCGGTGGAAACGGTGGGCAACGAGAGCGTCCTGGCCGAGGCCTACGCGGCGACCGGCAGAGGCGGGACCACGGTCACCGCCGGCCTGCCCCACCCCAGCCGCAAGCTGGAGATCCCGGCGATCTCACTGGTCGCCGAGGAGCGAAGCCTCAAGGGTTCATACCTCGGTTCCTGCGTACCGCGCCGTGACATTCCGCAGTTCATCCGCATGTATGAGAATGGCGAGCTGCCGGTTGAGCGCCTGCTCAGCCACCGGCTTCGTCCCGATGAGATCAATTCGGGGTTCGACCGGCTTGCCCGGGGCGAGGCCGTCCGCCAGATTGTCCTGTTTGACTGAAGCCTGCCCGGTATCAATCGGGACCCAGGCCCGCCGGGTATGTGTCCATCTGGACCCTTAACCGAAAAGACCCGCCGTAGCGGGCCCTTCGGAAAGGTTCAGGACCGACTCAGGCTGCGGTGTAGGTCTTCTGGGCGCTCTTCTTGACCTTGCCAGATGCGACGGCCTTCTTGGCGAGTCCGTTGGCAGCCGAGTTCTGGACCCCGATCCCACGGGCGATGTCGGCCAGCTTCGAGCCCGGGTTCTCTTTCACATAGGCCACGAACTGCGCCTCGCGTTCACCCCGCTTGGCGCGCTTGCCACCGCCCGATACTGACTTTTCGGCCCCGAGCGCCTTCTGAATCCTCGACTGGGCTTCCTTGATTGATTTCTCCGCTTCACGGGCCTCTTTGCGGGCCAGGGCTTTCTTGTCCTTGTACTCGGCCTTGACCTTGGCGGTAGCTTCCTTGGTGGCTTCCCTTACCGCGTCACGGATGGCGCGACTTTCATCCACTGAAAGCTGCTTCAGATTCGAAGCGGATGTTTCCAGTTGCTTGATTGCGTCTTCAATGCTGGACATGCGTACTCCTGACTTTGCCTTTACAAATGCAAGCCAGGTCCCTCTCCACCCTGGCAAGCTTGACTATACCCAAAATCGGTAACAACACTTCGAATATAGCTTTTCCCCAAATGTGAACTTCCGTTGAGTCCTGCGGGTGAAGGATGTAGGGCAAGAGAGATTGCTACCTTCCATCTTTCGACCCGCACAGTTCATGCCAGTACCCAGCCTCCCCAAATCCCGCAACCAGATCCCGCATGGCCGTGCCTTCTGGGCGATGGCTGCCATCGCAGTTACTTTTCCCGCGATCTCGGCCGTACCCTCACCGCTCTACACCCTTTACCAGGACATGTGGGGGTTCTCCGACAGCACCCTGACGGAGGTCTTCGCGATATATGTGCTGGCGCTGCTCACCTCCCTGCTTGTTTTCGGTGCTCTTTCGGATCACATTGGCCGGCGTCCCGTTCTGCTCGGGGCGATCCTCCTTGAAGCGCTTTCGCTGGTCCTTTTTCTCGCTGCCAACGGGGTGGCGGGGCTGGCACTTGCGAGGGTGATTCAGGGGCTTGCTACCGGCGTCGCGCTTTCCACCCTGAGTGCCGTGATCGTTGATCTCCAGCCGGAGCATGCTCCGAGGCGAAGTGGCGTGATCAACGGGGTGGCACCTCTGGCGGGGCTCGCACTCGGGGCCCTTGGCTGTGGGTTGCTGATCCAGCTCGCGCCCTGGCCTACGTCGCTGGTCTTCATCTTCCTGCTCATCGCCCTGGCGGTCTCGGCGGTGGCAGTCTGGCTTTCTCCCGAAACCTCGACCCTTCAGCCAGGGGCCCGACGCTCGCTGGTCCCGAAGGTCGGGCTGCCGCCACATCTGCGGTCGAGATTCGTTTCCCTGTTACCAATCATGATCGCCGGCTGGGCCCTCGGTGGCCTCTATCTTTCTCTGGGCCCGTCGATCGCGGCGACCTTTCTCGACAGCCAGAGCTACCTGACCGGCGCTGTGGTGGTCACGGCGCTTTGCGGGACGGGCGCGGTCATGGTGTTCGTCCTGAGGCGGAGGGAGCCACTCTCGGTCATCCGCTTCGCGGCCGGCTGGCTTGCGGCGGGCCTGTTCCTGTCCCTGATCGGACTCCAGCTGGAGCTGGCTGCCCTGGCAATCGCGGGGACTGTGGTTTCCGGAGTCGGCTTCGGTGCCTCGGCACTCGGCTCTTTCGGGGCCTTGGTCAACATGGCCGAACCCGACACCCGTGGTGAGCTTTTCGCCTTTGCCTACGTGCTCAGTTACATCGCATTCAGCCTGCCGGCGGTAGCTGGAGGATTCGCCGCCGACCGGTTTGGCCTGCATGCCACCGCACTCGTCTACGGTGCGGTGATCCTCGCGCTCTCGGCACTGGCCTTTTTCACCTCGAAGCAGAGGCACCCCCGGCAGGATTCGAACCTGCGACATCCTGCTTAGAAGGCAGGCGCTCTATCCAGCTGAGCTACGGGGGCGTGGACTCCTGACGTTAACCGTTCGCGACGGGTTCCGCCCGGACCGGACCCGGCTATCCGCCGGCCGCTGCCTTGGCTGCCGCCTCGGCGTCTCTTTCTGCCGTGTTTTTCAGGGCCTCTATGTGATAGCTGTAGATAGCCACGCGATCAAGCGTCGCACAGCGTCCTGGATCCAGCCTGCCATTGATTTCGTAGACGAAGTCAGGCTGCGGGGTTATGTCTTCCTCGGCAACAACGAGCTTGACGGCCGGGTCGCCGTCAATCCACGCCCGGACCGGGTACCAGTAGTCGGCATCGGGTGAATCTTGGGTGTATTCGCTGGTGACTATGTAGTCGTATTTGCCTTCGTTGATCTTCTGTATGAAAGCGCGACAGTTGTCAATCAAGCGATAGGTGCCATTCGGGCCTTCTTCACCGATGTACTGGACGAAGTTGGAACGGTCTACTCCGTAAAAGCCGTACTGGCCGAAGAAGATTTCTCCTGAGCCGGCGAGCGCGATCCGCTTGTCCTTGAGGTCCCGGGTGAAGGCGAAGGCATCTTGCGGGCCGCCCTCCTGAAGGAAGAGGGTCGTCCGGGTGTAGTGCTTTTCGGCGTAACCCACTTCTTCTCCCCTGCCCCAGACGGCAGCAGCCAGTGCTATCACCGCAACCACGGCGGCAATTATCCCCCGGGAAATCCGGCCGTGATCCTTCAGCCAGCTCAGGCCGACCGGCGCCCAGACGATCGCCAGGGTGAGGAAGATTGCCCCCGGCAGGAAGCTCGGATACCACCGTGGTGACGTGAGCACCGTCACCGCGTAAACCAGACTGAGGAAGATCAGTACCTTCTTCGCCCGTTCCTCCGGAATCCTCAGTTGCCTGATCAGGGGCAACATGACCGCGGACAGGAGAAGTCCCGGCAGCAGATAACGGGTATTTGTGAAGAAGCCGCGGGGCTGGAATTCCTGCCCGGCAGCGGTCAGCGGCGTGAAGACGTAGACCACCGCGGTTATCAGGGCGGCAGCGGAAATAACCCGGACGATCTTGTTGCGGGAACGGAAGACCAGCCAGAGCGCGGCAGCGGCCAGCATGATCAGGATCAGCGGAAAGAGAACCCCGAACGCATCGTCGAGCCGGGGGAAGAACCACCACCGGTAGATGCTCGGCTCGGTCAGATAGTGGGCGACCGAGAACCGGGGCCGCGGATCGAGTGGCATCTGGTCCGGCTGAGGCAGTTTGAGGGGACCCCAGCCGACCGCGGGTACCGGATTGCCCCCGGTGTAGATCATCGAGCGTACGTACCAGTAGCCACCGACGATGAACATCGAAAGGCCGAGGCAGAGAGTGGTCGTCAGGCGGCGCCCCCTGCCGCTGACAAGGATCATGCCGAGGAAGATCACCCCGACCGGAGCAAGCATCGAAACCTTGATCGAAATCGCGATTCCGGCGGCGATCCCGGCCATGATCAGCGGTCCCTTGTCGAGCAGGTGCGCGTCAGGGTCGGGCTTCTCGTCAACACCTCCGGAGTCCGGGGCCCGTCGCTGATGGCCGTTGATCAGGAAGGCGACGAAGGCGACCAGAAAGGCAAAAGCGACGATGTCGTTACGGCCCTCACCGGGCTGGGTCTCAATCATCACCCCGGCTGAAAGCAGGAGCGCCCCGGCAACCAGGGTGGCCGGCCCCACCGCATAAGGCCTGCCCACGCACCAGCAGGCCAGCAGGGCAACGCCGAGGGGCAGCATGTTGAAAACAGGCGAGAGCCAGTCGCTGCCCATCAGGCCCATCAGGGCCCCATGCATCAGCTCGGAATTCTGCGGATAAAACCAGACGGCGAGTCGCAGCGCATCGGTGAAATGGAGGGGCACAATCGATGCTTCCTGGATGAATCGGGCAGCCGCCGGCATGTGGTACCAGGTGGTGTCGCCGCCGAACATGCCCTGGTCGAGACTGAGCTGGGTCGGGAAAGCCCATTCCGCAACGCACCAGGATGCCACTCCGACCGCGACGAGGAAGGCCCAGTTCGGGACGGCCGGGGCTTCGACCTGCTCAACGTCGCGCGGCGCAAACCTCCAGGCCAGTCCGGCTCCGACCAGCGGCACGGTGATGCAGGCGGCGGTGATCCAGGCTTCCTTGAGCAGCCCGGCCGTTCCGACCAGTTCGAGCGCAAGCGTCACCAGGCCGAAGGCGATGGTCAACTCCGCAAGGCGGGCCAGCGCCCCCGAGAATTCGGGCACGATCCATCGCCTGAGCCACCAGGAGCCGTACCAGACCGCCGCAACGATGGCGGTGATCTGGAGGACGCCGGCGATGTATGAAGCTAGGGACGGGGTCACGACCGTCCTGTGAGAAGGATTGGCACCGCGGGAATCCTAATTTATGACCGGCCACGAGGACCGGCACCCGTGAAACTGAACCGGGAGGCCCCCCTGCGGGACGGCTTCATTTGCCGGCGGCCGGCACCTGACAGGCGACTCCGGTACCGGCCAGACCGCAATAGCCGCCCGGCACCTTGTCGAGGTACTGCTGATGCGGCCCTTCGGCGAAATAGAAGGGACCGGCCGGCTCAATCTCGGTCGTGATCTGACCCAGCCCGCGCTCCGCAAGTGCGAGCTGATAGGCGTCCCGTGCCGCTGTTGCCGTTTCCTGCTGGCGTTCGCTGTAGGTGAAGACTGCCGAGCGGTACTGGGATCCGACGTCATTCCCTTGCCGCATCCCCTGGGTGGGGTCATGCTCGGAGAAGAACACCTCAAGCAGTCTTCCGTAGCTGGTTCTTGAAGGATCAAATACGACAAGTACCGCTTCGGCATGCCCTGTCCGGCCAGAGCAGACTTCCTCGTAGGTGGGGTGCGGAGTGAATCCGTTCTGGTACCCGACCGCGGTCGTGTGGATCCCGTCGAGCTGCCAGAAGAGCCGCTCCGCCCCCCAGAAGCAGCCCATGGCGAAGCTGGCCGTCTCGGTTCCTTCCGGGTAGGGCCCGCGGAGCGGCGTACACAGCACGGCGTGCCGGCCGGGGATCTCGAACGCGTACTCGGGACGGCCCGGCAGGGCTGTCTCCGGCGACGGGACTTTTGTCTTGTCGTTCGTGAAGAACATCTTCCGGATGGTACCCGGGAGGGTCCGCGGCCCGGCAGGTCTAAACTCCGCCACGTGAGCGCGAGAATCGTCGAGAATGATGGAATCGGGATCAGCTGGATCATGGACGAGCCGATGGCCCGGGCCTCACATGCCCTGACCGATGGCGAGCGGGTCTGGCTGATCGACCCGGTGGCCGACGAGAAGGCGATCGAGCGGGCGGTGTCTCTGGGTGAACCGGAGGTCGTCTTCCAGCTGCTGGACCGTCACAACCGGGACTGCCAAGCGGTTGCTGACCAGCTCGGCGTGAAGCTGGTTGTCCTGCCCCTGGAGCTGAGAGGAACCCCGTTCGAGGCGATCGAAGTCCGCAACCGGAGGGTCTGGAAGGAACGCGCTCTCTGGTGGAAGAAGACGAGGACCCTGGTTGTGGCGGAGGCGATCGGTGCCAGCCGCATGTTCAGCCCGTCGGCCGCAGGGGCCGGTGTTCACATCGGTTACCGGGTAACCCCGCCGCGCCGGGAGCTCGGTACCTACAACCCGGAGCACCTGCTGATGGGCCATGGCTTCCCGATAAACGGGGAAAGAGCAACGGTCGCCCTTCAGCAGGCCCTTGACCGCTCGCGCCGGGACCTGCCGGGCGCCATGATCAGGCTGCCCTTCGCCTTCCGCTGATTTGCGCCGAAGCCGGGGTCAGCCGTAGATGGCGCTGATCGCGGCTTTGGCCATCTCCTGCTGACCGAGCGCGTTCGGGTGGACGATCACCGGATTGGTTCCGGCAAGTACGGGTTCGATCCACCTGACACCGCCTGCCTTGCAGGCATCATGCCCTTCCGAGGCGGAGTTGAGATTCACGTAGGTGACCCCGGTCGCCAGGGCCGCCCGCCGGATGGCGTCGTTGAGAGTCGCCTGCAGCGAACGCATGTAGGGAACATCGCCTGAGGAAATCGGCATCCGCGGAAAACAGCCACCGCTCGCCGGGGTAATCCAGGGGTAGCCGAGGATCGCGATGCGTGCCGCCGGGGCCTTCGCCTTCACCGCACCGAGGGCCCCGACGAGGGCCGGAAAAGTGACGTTGCGGACCGTGTTCTCGAAGGAGCCGCCGTATTTCTTCTGGCAGGGATTTCCACGACCGAGGGCGGTCACCCCGAGACTGCCACATTTCAGGATTGCGTTGACAAAGACTCCACTGTCGTTGCCACCGATGGTCATGGTGACCAGCTGGGTGTCCGGCTTGAGAGCATCGAGCTGGGGACGAACCCCGGGGTACTGGGGGCTGGTGAAGTCGGAGGTTTTCGCCGCACCACAAGTCACGTCTGTCAGGCTGGCGCCGATCCGACCCGCAATCACATGCGCGTAGTTTCTGGTCGAACGAAGGCAGAGCGGCGACTTCAGGTCGGATGGGAGGACTCCGGAAGCAGCCGAGTAGGAGTCGCCGAGCGCCACGTACCGGATCGGCTGGGCCGACTGGGCCGGTGCGGCAAGGAAAAGCAGACCGGCCATGGTGGCCAGCAGGGCAATGATTCCGGACAGGGCAGGCAGACGGCGAACCTTCATCAATCCTCCAGATATTCAGCAGCGAACGGGACGGCGACTCGAAAACACGAATGTTTGTTAAACATAGCGGATTTCGGGCCAATACACCTGCAGCTCCCGCGCCTCCCCGTGTCTGCTGCGACCGAAGTCGATCAATCCCTGACCGCCCACCACGGTCTCGACCAATCGGGGCGACTGGATTTGAACCAGCGACCCCTTGCTCCCGAAGCAAGTGCGCTACCAGGCTGCGCCACGCCCCGACGCGAGGGCTGATTCTAGTTCAGCCGCCCGGCTCGTGAGTTCGACCGCCACAGAACCTTCGTTTACCCACAAATGTTGTCGGTAAACGAAGGTTCTGTGGGCGCGATCAAAGACCCTGGGAAAGGCGCCAGGCGTGGAAGGCTTCGCGCGTTGTGTAGCGCGGGGTGAAACCGAAGTCCTCTTTGAGCCGACGGTTGTCCAGCACCGGCCGGTAGGTGAGGAAGTCCGTCTGGGCGGGCCCATGTGGAGTCAGGTCCAGGAGGTGGCCGGTCCAAAGTGCCGCCTTCAGCGCCCAGACGGGGACCGGCCGGGGCTTCTTGCCGAGTTCCGCCGCAATTTCATCGATAGTCATGGCGCCATCGCCGGCCACGTTGAAGATGCCCGTCTTCTCTCCCAGCACCCCCAGCAGAATCACTTCGACCACGTCCTGGTCCCAGATGAAGACAAACGGTGATTCCGAGCCGCGGATCTTCAACGGCCGCCGGGCCCGGAACAGGTCGGTGATCTGGTTGTCAACCGACTCGCCCAGGATCGTGCCGATCCGCAACACCACCTGTTCGAGTTCCGGGTTCGACTCACGAAGCCCCGCCAGCTGTTCCTCGACCAGCCGCTTGTGCAGGCTGTACGGAAACGTGTCGGTCCCACGAACCGGATCGTCCTCGGTGAGCCAGGCCGGATTGTCGGCGTGATAGCCGTATGCCGCACCACTCGAGGAAACAACGATCCGCTTGACACCATGGGCCAGACAGGCATCAAAGACGTTTTTTGACCCGGTGACGTCAACCGCGAACTCCTGCTCGACCGTGGTGTTCGCGCCCGGATTGACGATCGAAGCGAGATGGACCACTGTGTCAATCCGATGCTCCCCGATCGGCCCCGAAATCGCCGATGCGTCGGTTACATCGGCCACCACATAGTCAACGCCCTCGGTCCGGCGGCTTGCTTCCGGATGATGGAGGTCGGCCGAGACGATCAGCTCCACTTCGTCGCTTGCGCCGGCCAGCCCCTGCACAACCGAGTGGCCGAGGAAGCCGTTGCCGCCGGTGACCAGAACACGCTTCATGGTCAGGTGCCCTCCGCAGTTTCAAGGGTGCTCTCCATGACATCCCCGGTCGGCCTCCTGGCCCACCAGCTGGAGAGGAGCAGGCCGGCGATCAGATCCCAGATGCCCCACCAGGCCGCGACGATCGCCACCCCGCCGAGGCCATCGAAAACACTCAGCGCGATGCCCAGCCCGAGGGCGGCATTCCTTACCCCGACCTCGAAGGTGATCGCCCGGCGATTCGGCTCACTCACCCGGAAGGACGCGGCGATTCCGTAACCGAGTGAAAGCGCAAGCGCGTCATGAAGGAAGACGGCCACCGCCACCAGCGGAATGTAGTGAACAAAGACGCTGAAATTGCTGATCACCGCGCCGAGGATGAAAAGAACCAGGAAGATCATGCTGAACTTCTTGACCACCGGATGGGCCTTCCTGGCGAAGTCCGGCCGGCGACTTGAAATCGTCAGCCCGAGAGTCAGCGGGACCCCGATCAACAACAGGATGTCAAGCAGGAGCTCGATGGCATTGACATCAACGACCTCGAGAATCTTCGATGCCTCGGGATGCAGGCCGCCCCAGAAAGCGATGTTGATCGGCATCAGAAAGATCGCCAGGAAATTCGAAAGGGCGGTCATCGAAAGGGAAAGGGCCACGTTTCCTCTTGACCGGTAAACGAGGATGTTCGAAATATTGCCCGGCGGGCAGCAGGCGACGAGGATCATCCCGAGGGCGATCGAAGGGCGGAAGTTGAGCAGCATCGTCAGGCCAAAAGTGATCGCTGGCAGGCAGATGAACTGGGCGGCGACACCGACCGCCATCGGCTTCGGCATCTTCGCCACCGCCCGGAAATCATCGACCTTCATCTCGAGGGCGATGCCAAACATGATCACGGCAATAACCACGCTGAGCAGCAGGGTCATGCCGTCACTCGAGTTCAGCGTGGCGCTGTCGATATCCGCCACACCGGCCGGCAGGAAAAAGGGCAGGTTCATTCGACGATCGCCAGGTGTTCTTTGATCCTGGCCCGGTAGGCGTCCTTGTTCACATAGAACGGGAGCCGGTCAAGCTGACGGTAGTTGTAGCCCGCGAACAGATCCGGCTTGGGACCCTGAATCCGGCGCCACATCTCATTCGCGCCGGCCGGGTTCCGGTCACCGGCCTCGATGAAACCGGCAACCAGGTCAGCCTGGTTGTAACGCCCCTGCCAGCCGAGGCCGGTCGCCTCAACCATTCCCAGCACGAACAGATTGGAATGCCTGGGCGTGAAGATGTTGAGGTAGAGGTCCGGGCTGTTTCCCTTCCAGTTCAGATGTTCCGGATCGATGAACGGGTAGTGAAGCCTGTAGCCGGTAGCCAGCATGACCAGGTCGTATTCACCGGCCGTCCCGTCGACGAACTCGACCCCGTCTTTCGTGAAGCGGCGGATGTTCCTGCGAACGTGAATATCACCGTGACCAGCGTGGTAAAGCACCTGGGTGTTCATCACGGGATGGGTCTCGTAGATCCTTCCCTCGGGCTCCGGGAAGCCGAGCCGGGCCGGGTCACCGGTCAGGAACTTGATGATCCTGCCGTCGATCCGGGTCTTGAGGAAAGCCGGCAGCGCCTTGCCTTCGTTGAGGGTGTCAGAGGGTCGGCCGAAGATGTACTTGGGAAAGAACCAGTATCCGGATCGCAGGCTCATCTCGATCGACTTCGCGAAGTGGACTGCATCGACCGCGATGTCACAGCCGGAGTTGCCGCAGCCGACGATCAGGACCTTCCTGTCGCGAAAGATGTCGGGGCGCTTGTAACTCGCGGTATGGAGGATCTCCCCCTCGAACTCATCCTGGCCTTCGAACTCGGGGATGCTGGGTTCGGAGAGGATGCCGTTGGCGATCAGCACCCCGGCATACCGGCCGGTTTCCTCCTCCCCCTCCTCGCTCCGGGAAGTCACCAGCCAGACTGAGGCATCCGGATCCTCCGGTTCCACCCTGATCACCTCGGTGGAGAAACGGTAGTTGCGCCGCAGGTCGAAGGTGTCGGCGTAGTCCTTGAAATAGGTGTTCATTTCCCAGTGGCTGGGAAAATCGGCGACCTCGTCGCGCATCGGGAACTCGTCATAGGCGGTGGTCGTCTTCGACGAAATCAGGTGGGCCGACTCATACATGGTCGATTTCCGGCTGCTGATGTCCCAGAGTCCACCGACGTCACTGTGGATTTCGAATCCGACGAAGGGGATGCCGCGGCGGGACAGATTGCGGGCCGCAGAAAGACCGGTCGGCCCCGCCCCGATGAGTGCCCACGGCAAACTGCTTCTGGTTTCCTCCTCCGGAGCCACGGGGGAGAATCCTAGGGCAAGGATGGGCAACTGCCAACAGCCTCGGGCGCTACGGTTCTTCCATGGCAGATGTGCGACCGCTTCATGCCCTCCACTACGACCTGGACGCGATTGCCTCCCTGGCTGATGTGGCGGCTCCGCCCTATGACGGGGTCAGTCCGACCGAACGGGCCAGGCTGCTGGCTCGCTCGCCTTTCAATGTGGTCGAGATCGACCTGCCCGAATCCGAGGGTGGCGACCCCTACGGACATGCGTCCGGAACCCTCGAGGAATGGACCCTCTCCGGCATCCTCCGTCAGGACCGCGAGCCGTCAATCTGGGCCCTGAGCCAGCAATACAACGGACCCGACGGCTCGCCAAGAACCCGGAACGGGATCCTGGCCCGGGTGCGAGTCGAGGATTACGGGCCGGGCCGGATCCGGCCGCATGAGAGAACCCAGCCGGGACCGAAGCAGGACCGGCTCGATCTGACCCGTGCGACCCGTTTCAATCTTTCGTCGATCTTCTCCCTGACAACCCGGGATGCCTGGCCCGTGGTGGAGCCCGCAACCGGGGGGCAACCCTGGGCCGAGGCGCTCGGCACCGACGGCACCCTGAACCGGGTCTGGCGGATCACCGACCCGGAAATCCACAGGGCGGTCGGCTGGGAATTGAGCGAGGCAGAGTTGCTGATCGCCGACGGCCATCATCGGTACGAGACAGCACGCACCTACCGGGACGAGATCGGCGGCGAGGGCGCCCACTGCTACACCCTGATGTCGCTGACCGGCCTGGCTGATCCGGGTCTCACCGTCTTCCCGATCCACCGGTTACTCACCGGCATGAAGGATCCCGATCTGGCCGATCGTTTCAGGCGGGAGGTCGAGGAAACCTTCGAGACTGTCCGGGAAGGCCCGATTGACCCGGCCGGCATGGACGGACCCGGGTGTTTCGGCCTCGTCGAAAGCGACGGGAGGAGGAGAGTCCTGAAACTACGTGACCCTGCCGCCCTCAGTGCCACGATGTCGGGCCGCTCGGCCGCCTACCGCGAGCTCGACGCGGCGATCCTCGAGAAGGTTGTCTTCGGGCAGATCCTCGGCATGAGCGAAGCCGACGTCGAGGCGAAGAAGGGACTCGGTTACGCGAAATCGATCGACGAGGCTGTCGAGGAGGTCGAATCGGGCGAGGCCCAGGCAGCCTTCATTCTCCGGGCCACCCCGATCGAACAGGTTCGCGCGGTCGCCGAAGCCGGCGAGACAATGCCACCCAAGTCGACCTACTTCTTCCCGAAAATCCCGACCGGCATCGTCTTCAACCCGTTGAGCTGAAATGCCGCAGCCCCCGCGAACGGTCCGTCACCGGTCGCGGGGGCGTGGCAGAATCGGCTGATCTCCAAATACCAGAAAAGCCAGGCAGGCCATTCGACTGACGACCGGCGGACCCGGCCGGGACCCGGCCACTGGTGGGAGCTTCTGACCCGCACCTTGCCGGGGCGCCTGGTCTTGCTGCTCGGTGCGGTGGCCCTGCTGGGAGTACTGACCGCAGCGTTCGGCCACTTCATCCTCGGAGCCTTCCCTAGCTACGGCGAGGCGCTTTGGAGCGCCACCTCGCATCTGATCGACCCCGGGTCGATCGGCGACGACAACACGAATGCCGAACGCACCGTCGGTCTGGTTCAGGTGATCGTCGGAATCATCTTCTTCGCCGGCATCGTCCTAACCGTTCTGACCGAGGTCTTCGACCGTGCCCTGCGACGCCTTGACCCCGCCAGCTAGGATCGATCCGTGGTCAAGATCTACACGAAGAAGGGCGACGACGGGACAACCTCGCTCTGGTATGGGGGCCGGGTCGAGAAATCCGACCTGCGAACCGATGCCTACGGCACCCTGGATGAAGCCTGTTCCGCCCTCGGGATCGCCCGGGCCCTCTGCGACGACAGCCAGGAGGAAATGGCAACGGACATCCTCAAGCTCCAGAACGAACTTTTTGTGGCCGGAGCCGAACTCGCAACGGCACCGGAAGCGGCCGGACGGCTCGAGGATGGAATCAGCCGGATCACCGCTGACATGGTCGACGCACTCGATCCCGAGATCGACAAGTACATGGCCCGGGTGGACCTGCCCCCGCAATTCGTGATCCCCGGTGGCAACCAGCTTTCGGCCCAGCTTGATCTCGCCCGGACGATTGTGCGTCGGGCCGAGCGGGCGACCGTGAAGATCCACCTGGCCGGGGAGCTCGCCTCAACCGAGATCCTCCGGTTCCTGAACCGGGCCTCCGACCTTGTCTTCGCGATGGCCCGGTTCGTTGACGTCGATTTTCCCGACCTCTTCGAAGGCCGCCGCAAGTCGGGGAGCTAGCCGGTTGGATCTCGGGCTCAGAGGCCGCGTCTGTGTTGTGACCGGGGCGAGTGGTGGCATCGGCCTCGAGGTCACCCGCCAGCTCTGCGACGAAGGCGCGAAGGTGATGATGGTCTCGCGGGACCCGGAGCAGCTGGCGGCGATGTCCGAAGTTGTGAGAGCCGAGGGAGGCGAGGTCGAGGTCGTGGTCAAGGATGTGACCTCGGACGCCGCCGGACAGCACATTCTCGCCGCCGCCCGGCAGTCTTTCGGCCAGGTGGATGTGCTGGTCAACAATGCGGGTGCCGCAGAATGGAAGCCGCTGGAGGATGCCAGCGAGGAGGATTTCCGTTTCCAATTCGAATTGAGTGTCATCGCCCCGCTCAACCTGATGCGGGCGGCGATCCCGGAGATGGCCGGGCGAGGCTGGGGCCGCGTGGTGAACGTCTCGTCCACGGCCGGCAAAAGGCCATCGGCGATGATGCCCGACTACTCGGTCGGCAAGGCGGCGATGCTCTCGCTTTCCCGCCAGTTCGCCGAACGGCATGCCTCCGAGGGCGTCATGGTGAACGCGATATGCCCCGGGCCGACGGCTTCCGATCTCTGGATGGCCGAAGGCGGGCTGCTCGACCAGTCCCGGCTCGCCGCCGGACTCGAAAGCCGCGAAGCAGCCCTGAAGGCAGCGGGCGAGAAACGGCCGGTCGGCCGGCTCGCCACCCCGGAAGAAATCGCTTCGGCAATCGTCTTTCTCTGCTCCGAGCGGGCTTCCTATGTTTCCGGCGCCGCCTGGGGCGTGGACGGGGGCACCGTCCCCGTGATCATCTGATGGATTTCGGCGGCATCGACCTGCCCGGTTTGCTGCTCGATACCGAATCGGCGGTGGCAATGAAAGCCCACGGCAAGACAGAGGCCGCTGTTTTGATGCCGATTGCCGGCTGGCCGGATCAACCCCGGCTGATCTTCACCGAGCGCCGCGCCGACCTGCGCAAGCATGCCGGTGAGATCTCCTTCCCCGGCGGCACCACCGAGCCCGAAGACCGCAACCTGGAGGAGACTGCCCTGCGCGAATCGGAGGAGGAGATCGCCCTCCACCCGGTCCATGTCGAGGTGATCGGCGCCCTCCCCCCAGTCGGCACCTTCGCCACCTCCTTTCGGATCCAGCCGATCGTCGGGCTCGTTTCAGACGAAGCGACCACTGTGCCCAACCCGGATGAAGTCGCGACGATCCTCACCTTCGGCTTCGACGAGCTGCTCGACAGTTACGGGATGAGGCGGCTGGTGCGCCGGGGCGTTCCGATTCGGACTCCGACCTTCGAAATGGACCGGCACCTGATCTGGGGGGCAACCGCCCGGATCCTGACCGATTTCTTCCACCGGATCGGAGCGATGGAGTAGCCGGGGTATCAAGGCGCTTCGACCGGCCCCGAACCCTGACCGCCGGTGGTTCTATGCTCCGTTTTGATGTCCGGGCCGCTCAAGTTCAGCCTCGACGGCGAGATCCTCGATCCGGGTGACGCTTTTCTGCCCCTGCCCGATGACGGCCTGCTGCGGGGCGACGGGGTTTTCGAGGTCGCCCGTGCCTACGGGGGCAAGCCGTTTGCCATGGAGCTTCATCTCGACCGCATGGAAAGTTCGGCCGAGGCGATCGACCTGCGGCTGGAGAGGAAGCTGCTCGACGTTGAAACCGGACGGCTTCTTGCTGCCCTTGACACTCCCGATTGCCTGCTCCGGATCATCCAGACCCGGGCCGGCCGGCGGATCATCTCGGCGGAGGACCTGCCGGAACACTCCGCAACGATCAGTCTCGCCACCGTGACCTATTCGCCGAGCGGCATCCTGAACGGGGTCAAGTCGCTTTCCTACGCGGCCAACATGCACGCCACCCGGATCGCCCGGGCGGCCGGTGCCGGGGAGGCCCTGCTGGTGCGGCCGGACGGCATCGTGCTGGAATCACCCACCTCGTCGATTTTCTGGGCGACACCAGAGGGAATTCTGCGAACGCCGGCCCTTGAGGCTGGGGTTCTCGATTCGATCACCCGCCGCAAGATCATCGAGCAGATCGAAGTTGAACAGGGCGAGTTCCCGCTCGATGACCTGCTCGTCGCAACCGAAGCGTTCCTCGCCTCGACCACCCGTGAGGTCCAGCCGGTGGCTCGCATCGACAACCGTGAGTTCTCCCAGGCAGCGGGCGAGAAAACCAGGGCGGCGGCAGCTGCGTTTCAACGAGCTTTGGCTGCGGAGCTTTCCTGATCGCTCCCGGATCGACTCCCTCCCAACCGTCCGTCCGGGCGGGAGGGGCAGGCATCAGAAGGTTGCGTCCCTCAGGTACCACTCGGCGTCGAGGGCGCCCTTGCAGCCGGAGCCGGCCGCGGTGATTGCCTGCCGGTATGTGTGGTCGACCAGGTCCCCGACCGCGAACACTCCGGCCAGGTTCGTCTTCGTCGACGCCGGGTCGGCGATCACGTAGCCATCTTCGTCGGTGTCGATCTGGCCGACAACCAGCTCCGAACGGGGGATGTGCCCGATCGCGACAAAAGCCCCGTCCACCGGTACGTCCTCTTCCTCGCCACTTTCACTCTGGCGGAGGCGGACTTTTTCCAGGGCACCGTCCTCACCGGGCAGGAACTCCACCGGCGCCCAGGGGGTTTTCACCTTGATGTTGGGCTGATCCTCGGCCCGTTCCTGCATGATCTTCGAAGCGCGGAACTCGTTGCGGCGATGGACAAGGTCCAGGCTGGAAGCGAACTTGGAGATGAAGACCGCGTCTTCCATGGCCGAATCCCCGCCCCCGATGACCATCGTCGGGCGATCCTTGAAGAAGGCACCGTCGCAGACCCCGCAGGTGGAGATTCCCCGGCCCATCATTTCCATCTCGCCGGGGATGCCGAGCCGTTTCGGTTCGGCCCCCATCGCAAGGATCACCGCCTTGGCGTGGTGGACTTCGTCGCCGACGATCACCTTGTGGATGCCCCCGTCGGTGAGTTCAACCTTTTCGACATCGTCGGTGACGAACCGGGTTCCGAACCGCTCCGCCTGGTCGCGGAAGCGGGTCATCATCTCCGGCCCCATGATTCCCTCCGGGAATCCGGGATAGTTTTCGACGTCGGTGGTGTTCTGAAGCTGGCCACCCCACTGGAAGCCTTCGATGACGAGCGGGTTGAGCTCGGCCCGGGCCGCGTAGAGCGCCGCGGTGTAACCGGCGGGACCGCCGCCGATGATGATCAGGTTTTCAACCTCGGTATCGCCCATTTCTCGACTTCCAATCTCTATACTTTACTTTCTGAAGTAAGTGTACCTATCCTGCTCCCGGGGGGCCGGGACACGGTCCCCCAAGACCTCGGCCCGACCATCGGAACTCAAAGAATCTCCTCGATGATTCCTGGCCGTGGTGGCCGGTCGACGGGCAGACCATCCCGCTTCCATCCCCGGACCGTCTTTCGCAACTGTACGAAAGCGGCCAGGCCGAAGGGAATCGGCAGCCAGAAAGCAACCAGCCGGTAGATCAGCACGGCGGCGAAAACCTCCTGCTCGGGAAACCCGAACAGGACGAAGGTGCCGATCATTCCCGCGTCAACCGCACCGACCCCGGCGGGAACGAAGGGGATCAGGTTGGCGACCATGCCGATGAAGAAGCCCATGACCACGACGCCGAAGGGGATCGCTATCCCGAAGGCCTTGAACGAAGCCCACAGGATGCCGATATTGGCCGCCCAGAAGCCGATCGCTCCAACCACGGCCAGACCGGCCCGGGACGGATTCGCCACCAGGCGCAGCGCCGCCCTCGTGCCGTTCGCCACCATCGCGGGCACGGTCGAGAGCCGGGCCAGGAACTTCGCGCCCGGATGGCGCCGGGAGAAAGAATCGATCCGCCGTTCGATATCCGCGGGAACCAGGGCCAGCGCCCCGCCCAACAGCATCACCAGCAGGGCGATCCCGGCCGGTACGAATGTGAGCGAGACGACTGTCGACCCATGCAGAACCCCGGTTCCGAGCAGGATTCCGAAAACCAGGATTGCGAGGGGATAGAAGAGATAGTGAAGAACTATGAACGCGACCATCCGCGTGCCGACGTCACGCGATTCCATCCCGCCCTGGCGCAGGGCCCAGTAGGTGAGGACAACGCCACCCGCCCCGCCGGCCGAAAAGAGCAGCGTTGCAGCGAAACCGGCCATGTTGATCTCGTAGGCCTCCCGCCAGGTGATCGGAAAGGTCTCCCCACCGACCACAGCCCGGAAAAGAGCGATGTAGGTGATGATGGAGAGGACACAGAAACCGACCGCGATCCCGAC
>JBGAOF010000069.1:0-10051 GCA_044221915.1 Solirubrobacterales bacterium | reverse complement strand
GGGCGGGGTGGAACTCGTCGGAGATGAGGCGACCCGGGATAACGCCGGTGACGTGCCGGTCGGTGAGGCAACGGCGGAGGACTGGGACACCGAGTACCTCGATCTCAAGCTGGCCGTGAAAGTCGTCGACGGGGTCGAGGACGCTATCGAGCACATCAACCGGCACGGCAGCGGCCACTCGGACGCAATCGTCACCGAGAACAGTCAGGCAGTCGACCTGTTCACCCAAGGTGTGGATTCCGCCGCGGTGTACGTGAATGCGTCAACCCGCTTCACAGACGGATTCGAGTTCGGAATGGGTGCGGAAATCGGGGTTTCGACCCAGAAGCTTCACGCCCGTGGCCCGGTCGGCCTGCGCGAGCTGACCACGATCAAGTACGTGGTGCGCGGCGACGGCCAGGTCCGCGGCTGACGTGAGCCGGCTCGGGGTCTTCGGCTCTTCCTTCAACCCACCGACCATTGGCCATGCGGTCCTGCTTGCCGAGGCCAGCTGGCAGCTCGGTCTGGACCGGATCCTCCTGGTGCCGACCGGCCAGGCCTGGCACAAGCCGGCCACTTCCGACCCGCCTCCGGAAGCGCGCATGCGTCTCACCGAGGCGGCGTTCGGGGGGCTCCCGGGGGTGGAGATCTCTTCGACCGAGGTTTTCCGGGAGGGTCCGTCTTACACATGTGACACCCTTGAAGAGATCCATTCCCTGGACCCGGACAGCCAGATCCACTTTCTCGCGGGCACCGATGCCGCCCTCGGGATAGGAGGCTGGCACCGCCCCGAGCGGGTTCTCGAGCTGGCCAGGTTCGGCGTGGCAGCCCGGTCGGAAGTGGCCCGGGAAGACGTCACGGAGGCTTTCGCGCGGTTTGGCGCGGAGGACCGCGTCGATTTCTTTGACATGCCGCGGATCGAGGTTTCCTCGACCATGGTCAGGGAAAGGATCGGCGAAGGGCGACCCTGGAAACACCTGGTACCGCATGAGGTGGCGGAAATGATCGAGAATGAGGAGTTGTATGGCAGAAAGCAGTGAAGAACTCAGCCGGGACATTGCCCGGCTCGTGGACGACAAGCTCGGCGAGGACATCGTCTGTCTCGACATGCGCGAGCTGGTCACCTACACCGATTACCTCGTGATCTGCACGGCCCGCAACGAGCGTCAGGCCGAGGCGATCGCCGGGGAGGTACACCTGCGTCTGAAACACGACCGGTCCCTGCTGCCGGTGAATCCCGACCGCTCGGGTGACGCGGGCTGGACCGTTCTCGACTATCTCGACTGCGTCCTTCATATCTTCACCGCCGAGGCGAGGGAACGCTACGACCTCGAAGACCTCTGGCACGAAGCCCCACGGGTCGAGCTTGCCCTCGACCACCCATCCGGCAAGTCAGCCTCAGCCGCCTGATCCCGTCCGCCAGTGATGCGAACATGCGTTCGTGAGCTCTGGCCGGAAATGTGGCCTCGACACCAACGAGAAGGGGGCTTTGGCTGAATCCGCATTTGCGTCGCATGCTGTGCGAGCGGGATTTGGAGTCTTCCTTCCCTTCTCCCACTACGGTCGTGTTGACCTGATTCTCGAAACTCCCGACCGCCTGGTCAGGGTCCAGTGCAAGTGGGGCTCTCTTGTCAACGGCGCCATTCGGGCCAGTACGACGACAAACAGGTTCTCACCGACTAGAGGGCGAGTGTCTAGCCGATATGAGGTTGGTGAAGTCGATGCCTTGGGTGTTTACTGCGATGAACTCAACCGGTCCTTCCTCGTGCCAATCGAGGTTTTTCATGGACTTTCGGCGATACATCTGAGGGTTGACCCGCCCGCGAACAATCAGCAAAGATCGATAAACTGGGCTGCGCAGTACGAACTAGGGGCTGTAGCTCAGCTGGAAGAGCGCCGCCATGGCATGGCGGAGGTCAGGGGTTCGATCCCCCTCAGCTCCATATCGAGAAACCCCGATCAAGCGGGGGTCTCGTCTCGGGAAGTGAGGCCGCGATTAATTCGGGCAGGCTGATTAGACTCGGCCAATGAGCGATCTCCGCATGCCCGCAGAGTGGGCGCCACATGAGATGACCCTGGTCGCCTGGCCCCAGCGGCAAGAGACTTGGCGAGGCACGACGATCGAGGATGCGAGGGACAGCCACACCGAGGTGATCGCCGCGATCTCGGAGTTCGAACCGGTATTGGTCGTCGCCGATCCCTCGCAGGCCGACGATGCCCGCAGCCGCCTGCCGGGCGGCAACGTCGAGGTTCTCGCGGCCCCGATCGACGATTCCTGGCTCAGGGATTCCGGGCCGATCATCGTCACCGGTGACGGACGCAGGGCAGGCGTGGATTTCGTCTTCAATTCCTGGGGTGAAGCCTTCCTGCCGTACGACAAGGACGCCGCGATCGCCGCCCGGATCCTCGAACACCTCGGCATCGAGCGGATCAGCTCCGACCTGGTTCTGGAAGGCGGATCGATCGCCGTGAACGGTGAGGGAACCCTGGTCACCACCGAGCAGTGCCTGCTCGATCCGAGCCGCAACGCCGGCCTGGACCGGGGCCCGATCGCCTCCGAGCTGTCCTCGCGTCTTGGCGTCGGGCAGATCGTCTGGCTCGACCAGGGGCTGGTCGAGGATGGTGACACCGACGGCCACGTCGACAACATCTGCGCCTTCATCGGCCCGGGAAGGGTACTGCTGCAGAGCGCCCCCGAAGGGGACCCCAACTTCGAGAACGCGCAGCAGAACCTCCAGTTGCTCACGGATGCGGGTCTGGAGGTCATCGAACTTGACCTGCTGCCGAGAATCGAGCGAGAGGGCGAACCGATCGTCGTCCCCTACACCAACTTCTACATCGCGAACGGAGCCCTGATCGTTCCGGTCAGCGGTGTGGATCCGGACATGGATGCCCAGGCGCTGGAACTGCTGGGCCGTCTCTACCCGGATCGCGAGGCGATCGGCATCGACGGTCGCACGCTGGCTCTGGGCGGCGGCGGCATCCACTGCATCACGCAGCAGATTCCCGCCTGAAGGTCCCGGTGGGCTGCCGGACGCGCCTCCCGGTCACGGGGCTCCCGCACTTGTCCCGTTCAGGATTCTGCCCGGGCCTTCAGGCCCTCGGCGGCATCCTTGGTCAGCCACTCCTTGAGTTTGTCCTGGACGGGACCTTTGATGAGCAGGCCGAGCATACGGCCGGTATCGGCTTTCAGGGCGTAGGTCGCCCGCGTCCGCTCATCACCGATGTCCTCGAGGGTCCACTGGCCGGTCAACCATTTGAGGTCGCCCTTTTTCTGTTCCCAGGTCATGCCGTCTTGCGGCTGATATTCGAAGGCGATCTTTGAGGTGATCTCCTTTACTTTGCCGTCAGATGTGATCTCGACCAGGGATGCCAGCCCGTCGTCGTTCGTCTCGAGCACATCGAGGGAGATCATCGAGTCCTGCCACTCCGGGGTGGAAGGAAGATCGGAAATGATCGCGTAACACTCGGACTTGGGCGCGTCGATTTCAACGGTGCGTGAAGCTTCAAGGATTCCCATGACCGGATGCTACCCCGAGCCGGTGACGGGACCCGGGTATCTTCATGGCATGAGGCAGCTCGACCTGAACGGGATCCATCACATCAGCTGTATCACCGGAGACGCGCCGGGCAACGTCGGGTTCTACGCCGGTCTGCTCGGCATGAGGCTGGTCAAGAAGACCGTCAACCAGGACGACCCTTCCGTCTATCACCTCTTTTATGGCGACGAGGAAGGATCGGCCGGTTTCGACCTGACCTTTTTCGAATACCCGGGCGCCCGGACAGGCCGGGCCGGAGCGGGGATGATCCACCGGATCCTCTGGCGGGTCGGGTCCCCGGAATCCCTTGAATACTGGGAGGGTCGGCTGGGTGGAGCCGGGGTCGAGACGTTCAGGAGCACCGCCGACGGGCCGTTCTTTTCCGGGGTCGCCCCGACCGGGCCCGGTGAAAGCCTCCTCTTCCGCGACCCCGAAGGCCTGACCCACGAGATCATCGTCTACGAGGGCCCCGATGAGCCGCTGGTCGCGGGTCATTCCGAGGTCCCGCCTGAACATGCGATCCAGGGGTTTCATGGTGCCCGGGCCTTTTCGGGGAACCGGGAAGTCACCGAAGAAGTGCTGGGATCCCTGCTGGGTTTCAGCGATGAAGGTGGCGGGCAGTGGCATCTGCGGGGCCGCGGCGGGGAAGGCTTCGAAGCCCGCAGCGGTTTCTATTACCTCGATGACCCGCCCGCCGAAAGGGCGCTCCAGGGCGCGGGAACGGTGCATCACATCGCCTGGGCATCATCGATCGCCCAGCACGAGGAATGGCGGGACAGAGTGCAGGCATCGGGTCTTTACATCACACCCGTGATTGATCGGTTCTACTTTCGAGCGCTTTATTTCCGGGAACCTGGGGGTGTCCTGTTCGAGCTGGCCACGGTCGGCCCCGGCTTCGCCACCGACGAGGAGCCGGAACATCTCGGAGAGCGCCTTTCGTTGCCGCCGGACTTTGAGCCGGTCCGCGAGAAGGTCGAACCCAATCTCCGGCCGATCCCCGACGTCACACAGTGGCGCCCCCAGGGAGCCTGACCGGGTCCCTGGCGGCCATCGAGATCCGAAAAGTCAGTAAATACGTCTGACTATTCCGTTCTCGGTGGCTGGCGGCAACCCGAGGTACTTCCGAAATAGACTCCCGCCCGATGAGCCGGTACGAGCCCCGGAAAATCGAGCGCAAGTGGCAGCGGGTCTGGGCCGAGGAAGGCACCTGGGAGGTTCCGAACCCCGGTCAGGGCGGCTTCGACCCGGAAAAGCCGAAGAGCTATGTGCTCGAGATGCTGCCCTACCCTTCGGGCGAGCCCCATGTCGGACACCTCAAGTGCTATTCGCTCGGGGATGCGATCGCCCATTTCCGGCGTCGGAATGGCTACGAAGTCATTCACCCGATGGGTTTCGACTCGTTCGGCCTGCCGGCCGAGAACAACGCGATCAAGACCGGCGAGGCGCCCCTTGTCGCGACCGAGAGGTCAATCGCGTCCTTTCGTCAGCAGTTCGCTGACTGGGGTGTCTCGATTGACTGGTCGCGGGAGCTGGCGACCCACACGCCCGAGTATTACCGGTGGACCCAGTGGATATTTCTCGAGCTGTTCCGGCGCGGCCTGGCCTACCGCAGCCAGGCGCCGGTCCAGTGGTGCCCACGGGATGCGACCGTACTGGCCAACGAGCAAGTGGTGGACGGCCGCTGCGAACGCTGTGGCACCCCGGTCGAGACCCGCAACCTGAGGCAGTGGTTTTTCAGGACCACCGAATACGCCCAGCAGCTGCTCGATGATTTCGGCGAACTCGAATCCTGGCCACCGCATGTGATCACCATGCAGAAGAACTGGATCGGTCGCTCCGAAGGTGCCGAGGTTACCTTCCGCTGCGAGTCGGCCAGCCTTGATTTCCCGGTTTTCACGACCCGGCCCGACACTCTTTTCGGTGCGACCTTCTTCGTGGTGGCACCCGAGCACCCGGAACTTGAGCGGCTGATCGAAGGCACGGAAGTCGAGGCAGAAGTCCGCGAATACGTAAACGATGTGGCCCGGGCCTCGGTCGCCGAGCGCGGCGACGAGGGTCGACCGAAGACAGGCGTGCCACTTGGCCGGACCGTGACAAATCCGGTCAACGGCGAGGAGATCCCGATGTTCGTTGCCGACTACGTGCTGATGGACTACGGCACAGGGGCGATCATGGCTGTGCCCGGCCATGACCAGCGCGACTACGAGTTCGCGGCGGTCTACGACCTGCCGGTCAAGCGGGTGATCGAAGGCATGCCGGAAGAGGGAGGCGACGAGAATGGCCTGCCCTACAGCGGTGACGGACCGATGACCGGTTCCGGCCGTTTCGACGGCATGAACAACCGGGAGGCCTACGCCGGGATTGTCGACTGGCTGAAACTGGAGGGCCGCGGCGAAGCCTCGATCAACTTCCGCCTGCGGGACTGGCTGGTGTCCCGCCAACGCTACTGGGGCGCGCCGATTCCGATTGTCTACTGCGACGACTGCGGGATGGTGCCGGTACCCGAAGACGAGCTGCCGGTGAGGCTGCCGGAGATCGACGATTACGCCCCGAAGGGCAAGAGCCCCCTGGCCGCTGCAACCGACTGGGTCGAAACAGCCTGTCCGGATTGTGGAGCTGCGGCAAAGCGCGAAACCGACACCATGGACACCTTCGTTGACTCATCCTGGTATTTCCTGCGTTACCTCGATGCGAAGAATCCGGAGGCGGCCTGGAATCGGAATGCAGCTGACCATTGGATGCCGGTCGACCAGTACATCGGCGGGGTCGAACACGCGATCCTCCATCTGCTCTACGCCCGTTTTTTCACCAAGGCCCTGAGGGACATGGGGCATCTCTCCGTGGACGAGCCTTTCGCGAACCTGTTCACCCAGGGCATGATTACCCGCGACGGGGCGAAGATGTCCAAGTCGAAGGGCAATACCGTCAGTCCTGCCGAAATAGTTGCCCGTCACGGCGCGGATGCCGCCCGGACCTATGTCTGTTTCATGGGCCCGCCGGGGCGCGCCGGGACCGATGAGGGCGTGGAGGGAGTGCACCGCTTCCTGGCCCGGCTCTGGCGGCTTGGGGGAGAGCTGGCTGCGACGGGTCAACCCGGCCCGGCGGTCCTCGGCGATGGTCTCGGCGGAGCGGCCCGCGAGGTCGGGGCCAAGGCGCATTGGGCGATCGAAAAGGCGACATCCGATTTCAACCGCGGCTTCCAGTTCAACACGGTGATCGCCGCGGTGATGGAGTTGGTCAATGAGATTTATCGGGTCAAGGACGGTCTGCTCGCGGCCGGAGGCGACGGGGCGGGGGCGGTCCGTTTCGCCACCGCGACCGCGGCCTCGCTGATCCAGCCTTTCGCGCCCCATCTCGCCGCCGAGGTTTTCGGGAAGGTGGACGGCCGGCGGGTCTGGGAGGTGGCCTGGCCCGAGGCCGACCCGGAAATGCTGAAATCAGAAACGGTGACTATCGTGGTTCAGGTGGGCGGCAAGGTGCGCGACCGGATCGAGGTTGCCGATGGCACTCCGGAGGAAGAGATCCTGGCCGCAGCGAAGGCCGCGGAGAATGTCGCCCGGCATCTTGAAGGAATGACGATCGTCAAGGAGATAGTGGTGCCTGGCAAGCTGGTCAATCTGGTGGCAAGACCGTCCTAGCCCACGAAGTCGCGACGTCAGTGAATTGTTGCGCCTGTCGAGCCATGCGTGAGCTTTTCTGTGGCAGGTTCGGGCCATGCCGCGAATCAACGGACAGCTCTTCGTCTACCTGGCCATCGGTCTTGTTCTCGCCCTGGTCGGGCTGAATTCGATCCGGGGAGAAAAGAAGGCTTCCGGTGGCTTTCCAGCGAGTCCCGCGGCGGCCGGCTCCGGAGCTCCGGTTGAGACCGGTGATCTGAGGATCGACGCCGGTAGCCGGAAGCTTGTTGTCGACGTGGCGGGAGCCGTGCGACGCCCCGGGGTCTACCGGTTTCCCCAGGGAGCGAGAGTGATCGACGCGATAACCCGGGCCGGGGGGCCAAACCGCAGGGCAATGACCGGGGCGATCAACAGGGCCGCGATCCTGACCGACGGCCAACAGGTAGTGGTGCCGCTGGCAGTCGGCCCGGGAGGCGGATCGTCAGGGCCGGCCGGAGGGCTTTCCGCAGGGGTCGGTGATCTTCCGGTCAGCCTGGGAACGGCGACCCGGGGTCAGCTCGAGCAGATCGACGGGATCGGGCCGGTCACGGCGGCGAAGATCCTGGAGTTCAGGCAATCAAGGGGTGGACTCGGCTCGGTCGAGGAGCTCGACCAGATCAGCGGAATCGGGCCGGCGACCATGGAATCGCTTCGGTCGGCACTTGCGCCGTGAGAACCGCCGCCGACTGGCGGCTGGCGATTGCTGCCGGTGCCGCGGCCGGTCTGGCCGCTTCGCCGTTTGCCAGTCCCGGAGGCGGCTGGCAACGTCCGGTTCTGGCGACGGTTCTGGCGGCAACGGCACTGGTCGAGAGGGGCCGGCTGCGGTGGCCGGCCCTGGCGCTCGTTTTCCTGGCGGCGGCTCTGGCGGGGTTGCTGGCTGGCGGGGCCCGTCTCGATGCGATCGATGGTGGCTCAATGCATTCCGCCCCCGGCTTCGTGACATTGAGCGGCTTTGTGGCGGAGTCCCCCAGCAGTTCCCGGGGCGTAACGAGGTTCGCTCTTGAGACCGGGCGGGGCCGGCTGCTGGTTGAATCCAGCCACAGTCAGGCAACCGGCCTCACGCCGGGGAATGGAATCGTGGTCAGCGGCAGGACCGCTGAACCAGCGGACTGGATGCGCGGTGATCTCGAAGCCGACGGCATTTCAACCGTCCTTCGGGCAGTCAGGATCCGGTCTGCGGGCAACGGCCGGGGCGGCCTCGCCGGGTTTCTGGATCGGCTCCGGGACCGGGGCATCGCATCACTCGGCGTCGCTGTTCCGGAGAGAGAGGCCGCGCTGTCGAGAGGGTTTGTGCTCGGTGACGAAAGCAGTATTGACCAGAGAACCAGGGATGACTTCCGACGTTCGGGCCTCGGGCATCTGCTGGCGGTATCTGGCCAGAACGTGGTGCTGCTGGCCCTGCTTGCTTCACCCTTCCTGTCGCTCTTCGGGCTGGGGCCGCGGGTCCGGCTGCTGGCCGTTGCGCTCCTGATCCTGCTCTACATCCCGCTGGCCGGGGGCGGCCCGTCGATTCAGCGGGCCGGGGTGATGGGCATCGCCAGTCTGGCCGCTCTGGGGGCCAGCCGGGCACCGTCACGGGCCTACGCGCTTGCCGCTGCCGCGCTCGTGACCCTGATCATCAATCCCCGTGCGACCGCCGACGTCGGCTGGCAACTCAGTTTCGCCGCAGTGATCGGGATCATCCTGCTTGCTCGCCCCCTTGCCCGCCGGTTTGCACCACTGGTCGGCGATACGGGCTGGCAGAAGTCGCTGGTAGAGGGTGTCTCGGTGACCGCATCCGCAACCATCGTGACCTTGCCGCTGGTCGCCTTCCACTTTGGGCAGATCCCGGTGGCCGGCCTGCCCGCAAACCTGGTTGCGATGCCGGCTGTGGCTCCGGCCATGTGGATGGGCATGATCTCGATTGCGGTCGGCCAGCTGGACCCGGTTCTGGCGGCGCCTTTCAACCTTGCCGGCTCACTTTGCCTTGCCTGGATTGCCCAGGTCGCGGAGTGGTTCGGCCGGCCGGAGGGAGCGACCCTCAAGAGCCCGCTCGAATCCCCCGGCAGCCTGGCCCTGCTTACGGTCCTGGCGGGAATGCTTGTCGCCGGAATCCTGTGGCTCTGGAAGCCGGCGTCCGGCCAGGTGCCGGTCGCCAGGCGCCTGCCGGCCCTCGCCTTGGCCCTGACCCTGCTGGCGCTGCCGGCCGCGGTCCTGGCCGGTGGGGGTCGGCGCGAGCTCGCGGAGCCACCGGCGGGCGGCGTGAGGGTGGAGGTGATCGACGTCGGGCAGGGCGATGCGATCCTGATCCGTCCTTACGGGTCGGACCCGATCCTCATCGATGGAGGCCCTCCCGGGGGTGACCTGGCCGGTGCCCTCGAGTCGGCCGGCGTAGAGAGACTTGCCGCGGTACTTCTGACCCATCCACATCTCGACCATTACGGCGGGCTGACCGAGATCCTCGGTTCGATGGATGTCGAGCGGCTGCTCTTTGACCTGGCGCCGCCGGGGTTGATCTCCCAGGCAAGGGAGTCGGGGGCAGGCATCGTCCGTGTCGCAGCCGGTGACCTGATTCGGGACGGAAACAGCACCCTGGAAATCCTCTGGCCACCGGTCCGGGAGCAGCAGCCCCTTGGGGCCGGACCAGGCCCCGGCAGCCTTCAGGATGAGTCGAACCAGCGCTCGATCGTGGCCCTGCTCAAGTGGCGCGGTTTCCGGATGCTGATGCCGGGCGATGCCGAAGCCGAATCTGTGCCGATCGACCCCGGGCCGATCGATGTCCTCAAGGTTTCCCACCACGGCAGCGAGGACTCGGGGCTGGCCGGCCTGCTCGCCCGGGGCCGGCCCGCCCTGGCGATCGTTTCGGCAGGTACCGGCAACGATTACGGCCATCCGGTG
>JBGAOF010000068.1:0-10128 GCA_044221915.1 Solirubrobacterales bacterium | reverse complement strand
GTGGTTGTAGGCGAAGACCGGGTCGGTGAATTGCCCTGCCGGGGGGGAGCAGAAGCCCTCGCAATCGGGCCAGCCGAGGTTCCTGCCCTTCAGGGCGCCGGCGTTGATCTCCTCCCAGGTGCCTTCGCCCACATCGCCGATGGTCAGGCTGCCGTCCGGTGCGAAGGAACCACGGTACGGGTTGCGGAGGCCGTAAGTCCAGATCTCGCCCCGCGCGCCCGGGGTCGATGTGAACGGATTGTCGACCGGGATCGTGTAGCGGGGAGTGCCCGGCGGGTCGGCCGGATCAATCCGCATGATCTTGCCGAAGAGGTTCCCCAAACTCTTCGCGTTATCTCTGTCCGCGTTGTCACCGATCGAGAAGTAGAGGTATCCGTCGGGACCGAATTCCATCCAGCCCCCGTTGTGGTTGGTGGCCTCATGCGAGGTGTTGATCACCAGGCGCCTGTAGTCGGGGTCGGCCAGGTTCGGATCGTCAGCCGATCGGCGGTATTCAACGATCCGGATTTCGCCGGCTGGCGCGGAATTGTTGAGGTTGTCACCGCCTTTGGCGATCCAGAACACATAGAAAAGACCGGTTTCGGCGTAATCGGGCGGGAAAGCGATTGACATCAAGCCCCGTTCCCCATCCACATCCACATTGCTGATGGTCAGAAAGGGCGTATTCAACGCCTGTCCTCCGTCGAGAATCCTTATCGAGGCCTTGCTGGTTTCGGGGTTGCCCCGTTCGGCCAGGAAGATCCTTCCGTCATTTGGCGGCGAGTCCATGTTGCTCAGGTCCGACTGGAGGAAATTGTCGGGGGTGACCTTGACCAGCTCGGCCCCGGTCGCCATCCCGCAAATCCCCAGCCAGAAACTGCAAAACACCCCTGCCACTGCGATCAGCTTCATGGTCAGAACCTATCGGTACCGGCGGTTCTCGATCAGGCGGTGAGTGTCGCTCTTGCGGCGAGCCGCCCCGATTCGAGCCCGGCCCGCACCACATCCATATTTGATTCGAGCCTGGAAGGAACGGCCGATTCGGGTCGGGGGCGGATCTGGAGGATGCTCGGCGTGAGCCCGGTTTCCGTGGCGTGGCGGTCGAGGAACTCTTCATCGGCCCCCTCCCGGGTTGCCCGGGTCACGTATCCGGCCTGGACGGCCGGGCTGATCCGGCCCAGCATCCGCTTGGTGAGTCGGCCGCCGATTCCCGATGGTGCCCCGGCGAGGTCGCCGGCCTTGCGGGACCGAAGCAGCAGAAGGTGGGTTGCGCCGTCCGCGATCGCCGCCCTGAACGGGATCGCGGCGCTGAGCCCGGCATCGAGGTATTGGCGCCCGTTGAAGTCAACCGGCGGCCCCCCGATCAGCGGCAGGGTCGAGGTTGCTCGCAAAGCCAGGATCAGCGATTCACGGTCGAGGACCTGCCGGTGGAGGTCGACCGCTTGCCCGGTTTCGATGTCGGTCGCCAACGGGTGAAATTCCGTGTTGGCATCAAGCGCGGCCTGAAACAGTCCGGGCGAGATCCGTTCGTAATGCTGCTCGATCACGGTTCGCATATCGACAATCGGTCTTGAACCGAAAATGCGCCGCTTGTCCATGACCACTTTCCCGAGGTCGCGGTCAGTCCAGGTGTGAATTCCATCTTCGACCCTGCCCCCGATCAGCCAGAGTCCGTTCAACGCCCCGGCGGAGGATCCGTAGACCGCGTCGAAGCGGTCGGCGAGACCAAGTTCGTGAATCGCCAGGCCCATCCCGCCCGAAACGGCCCCTCGCATTCCGCCACCTTCGATTACCAGAGCAACTCGTTCATCCCTTTTCGGTTCACGGATCGCCCTGATCACCGGGTGGATGTGCGTCTCCCGCAACACATTTCACTTCTATCGCATCGAACCAGGGGACCTGTCGCTCGTGGCCACAAGGTCTTCCACAACTGAACCGGCAGGCAAAGCAGTCAAGTCGCGTGAAGTGGACCCAGTCCGTTTTGAGCCACACTTTCCCTAACGCCTCTACATGGAGCTAGCCGGAGTCGAACCGGCGACCTCTTGGGTGCGATCCAAGCGCTCTGCCAACTGAGCTATAGCCCCGCGTCCGACAAAGGATACGGAGTCCCGGCGTGCAAAGTAGGAACCGTGATGCACGGTGTCCGACCAAACCGCATAATCTTTACCCTTACCATCAGCTACTGAGAGATCAATGGGAATTCTCGACGAGGCAATCCGGGAACACCTCGAGCTGAAGCGTCAGCACGGGGCAGAAGAATCCGAACTGAAAGGGCTCGAAGACGAGGCCTTTGGCCCGGCCGACCGGCCGGATGCCACCGGTCCGGCCGACGCCAAGACGGAGATCATCTCCCCCGGGGCCGGAAGCTCCCCGGTGGCCACCGAAGGCGATCAGCTCGACAAGGTCTTCGAGCAGACCCGCCAGGCGAAGCAGGCGGAAGCCGAGCAGGTGGGCGAGGAATCGGCCGTCGAACCGGAGGCGACCTTTGCCGAGCATCCGATTCCCGATCCGCCAGCCCCGGCAAGTGGCCCCGCCCAGCCGGAAGCAGCGACGGTTGAATCGCCCGAGGCGAAGCCGGTCGAACCCGAGCCGGAATCTGCGGCGGAGCCAGCCAGCCCCGCCCCGGAGGATGCAGGTGACGCCGGAGACCTGCTCGAAGCGGAACGGCAGCACCTTTCCAGCCATCCGACCGAGCATTACGACGTTGACGCGGCGATCGCCGAGGAAGACGAGATTGACATTCTCAGTGAGAGTTCCCTTTCCGACGAGCTTGACCGGGCACTCGAAACCAACGAACCGGCAGGGGAGGATTCCGCCGACCTGCTCTACGAGGACGCGGCCGCGGAAAACCAGCCGGTGGAGCAGGAAGAGCCAACCGGGGAGGACGAAGCGGTTGAGGAGGACGAGCCGGCCGGAGAGGACGAAGCGGTTGAAGAAGAAGGATCCTCTGACTTCTTTGACCAGGACGATGTTCTAGAAGCGACCCCCGACTTCCTCGAGGAGACCCCGGAACACGATCAGCTCTGGTTCGAGCAAAAGGAACCCAAGGACTTCGACTTCGGCGACTGACTCGCCCGGGTCGAGACCATAGAATCCAACCCTCCCCATTGACGGGGCCATAGCTCAGTTGGCAGAGCGCCTGCTTTGCAAGCAGGAGGTCGCCGGTTCGATCCCGGCTGGCTCCACTGGTACCCATGACCACCAAGCACCGTCCGGAAAGCCTGCCCTTTCGTCTCGTGGAAAATCACGCGCCGGCCTCGCTGGCCCAGCGTGAGGAACGACTCGCCCAGCCTGGTTTCGGGCAGCATTTCACCGACCACATGGTGCTCGTCAACTGGGGTCGTGAACAGGGCTGGCAGGACGCCCGGGTCGAGCCGCTGGGCCCGCTTCCGCTCCACCCCGCAGCCGGGGTTCTTCACTACGGCCAGGAGGTGTTCGAAGGCCTGAAGGTTTACCGGCACGCCAACGGGAGGCTTTTTGCCTTCCGGCCGGAACTGAACGCAGCCCGGTTCCGGCGATCGGCTAAACGGCTGGCGTTGCCCGAGATCCCCGAAGGACTGTTTCTCGACGCGATCGATGCCCTCGCCGCCGCCGATTCAAACTGGGTTCCGGGGAATCATGGTCACAGCCTCTACCTGAGACCTTTCCTGATCGCCACCGAACCTTACCTTGGCGTGAGACCGACAAATCAGGCGCTGTTCGGGGTGATCGCCAGCCCCGCCGGGGCCTATTTCAGCAAGGCCGATGGAGGAGTCTCGCTCTGGCTGTCGGCGGATGTGGCCCGCGCCGGAAAGGGTGGAACCGGCGCCGCGAAATGCGGTGGCAACTATGCCGCTTCTCTCCTGGCCCAGCAGAACGCCGAAGAGCACGGCTGCTCGCAGGTGCTGTTCGCCGATGCCGACACCGGCACCTGGGTCGAGGAGGCCGGCAGCATGAATGTTTTCTTCGTGTTCTCGGACGGTTCGCTGGCCACCCCCCCGACCACGACCGGCACAATCCTCGAAGGGGTGACCCGTGACAGCGTGATCGCCCTGGCCCGCGACGAAGGCAGGCGGGTCGAGGAACGACCGGTCAGCGTGGACGAATGGGTGGACGCCGCGACGACCGGTGAACTGCGCGAGGTGTTCGCGACCGGCACCGCCGCGGTCATCACCCCGATCGCCCGGCTGGTCACCGCCGAGCGGGAGGTACTGACCCCTGACACCGGGCCGGGGCCGGTTGCCCGCGGGCTTCGCGAAGAGCTGACCGGGATCCAGAACGGCACCGTCGAGGACCGTTTCGGCTGGCTCCGCGAGGTTGCGCCCGGTCAGGCCGTCAGCGAATAGACCGCACGTTCGGCCAGAAGGTTTGCGGCGCGGTTGGTGATCGAAGGCGCACGCCGGCCCTGGGCGTTGATCAGGATCCGGCTTTCGATCGTCAGGCCGAGCTCGCCGGCCAGCTCCTCGAAATCCCTGATCGTGCAGAGGTGGATGTTGGGCGTGTCGTACCACTGGTAGGGCAAGACGTCGGCGACCGGCATCCGTCCCCGCAGGGCAAGGGTGCCGCGCAGTCGCCAATGGGCGAAGTTCGGCAGCGACACAACCAGTCTCAGGGCGACCCGTTTCATCTCCTTCAGTACCTGGTCGGGCCGGCTCACGGCCTGCAGGGTCAGGGAAAGCACCGCAACATCGAAATCACCGGCCCCGAAACGGGGCAGCTCCTCTTCCAGGTCGCCCTGGGTCACCGGGACCCCGCGGGCGATGCAGGCGTGGAAGTCATCGAGCTCCTTTTCCACCCCGAGGCCGCGACAGTCACGTTCGCTGATCAGGTTCTCAAGCAGGGCGCCGTCTCCGCAGCCGAGATCCACCACCCGCTGGCCCGAGCCCACCAGGGCGGCGACGATGTCGAGGTCCGGTCTCAGGAAACCCCCCTTTGGACCGCCAGACGATCAACAAAGCCCGCCACGGTCCGATGGTATTCGGGCGGGTCCGGAAAAAGAAAAGAGTCGTGGCCGTGGGGGGAGGAAATCTCCTGGAAAGTGACCGGCGCTCCCGCCGCCCGCAGGTCGGTCGCCAGCGCCCTGGCGTGATCGGTCGAGAAGCGCCAGTCAGAGTCGAAGGACAGCACGAGAAAACCGGTCGATCCCTGACCGATCTGGTTCTGGACAAACACCGGGTCGTCAAACGGGTCGAAGTAATCCATCACCCGCCCCATGTAAAGGTAGGTGTTCGCGTCGAAGCGTTCCACGAACGACTGCCCCTGGTAGTGAAGGTAGCTCTCAACCTGAAAATCGACGTCGAATCCGAAACGGGGCAGTTCCGCATCCTGGATGCGGCGACCGAACTTCTCGCGCATCGATTCTTCCGAGAGGTAGGTGATGTGGCCGATCATCCGGGCCAGGGCCAGGCCGGCATCGGGCCGCCGGTCGTTTTCGTAATAGTCACCGTCGGCGAAATCCGGGTCGCGCATGATCGCCTCCCTGGCGACTGCGGAGAAGGCGATGTTCTGGGCCGAGAGCCGGGCCGAAGCGGCAATGATCGCTGCCCCGTCGATCTCTTCCGGATGGTCGATCGCCCATTGCAGAGTCTGCATGCCGCCGAGAGACCCGCCGACCGCGGCGAGCAGGCGGGTGATCCCGAGTTCGCGCAGCAGGGCCCGGTGAACCTCGACCAGGTCGCGGACCTGAATCAGCGGGAATCGCAGTCCGTAGGGGCGGCCGGTGGCCGGGTCTATCGAGGAGGGCCCGGTAGTCCCCTTGCAGCCCCCGAGAACATTCGCGGAGATCACGAAGAACCGGTTCGTGTCAAGGGCCCGGCCCGGACCGATGATGTTGTCCCACCAGCCGGGCCGCCTGGGGTCGTCGCCCTCGTGGATACCGGCGGCGTGGGCATCTCCGGAGAGGGCGTGGCAAATGAAAATCGCGTTGGAACGGTCGGCGTTGAGCTCGCCGTAAGTTTCGTAGGCGACCTCGACCTCGGTCAGGGTGGCGCCGGAGGCGAGCTTCAGGGGGTCGTCACCGGTGAAGACGACCGCCCGTTTCGTCTCGACGATGCCGACGCTGCCCGGTGGCAGACCGTCACCGGGCAGCGGAGCATCAGGGGTCGGCCCGTCCGGCAATCAGCCCGCCTTCTGAAGGGCCTGGTCGATGTCGGCGAGGATGTCGTCGAGCGACTCGATCCCGACCGAAAGCCGGACCATGTCGGCACTGACCCCGGCGCTTTCGAGTTCAGCGTCGTTGAGCTGGGAGTGGGTGGTGGTTGCCGGGTGGATCGCCAGTGACTTTGCGTCACCGATGTTCGCCACATGGGAGAACATTTCCAGCGAGTCGATGAATGTCCGGCCGGCGTCGCGGCCACCGTTGATCCCGAAGGCGACCAGGGCGCTGGCTCCGTTGGGGAGCACCTTCTTGCCGGTTTCGTAGCCGGGGCTGCCTTCGAGGCCCGGGTAGGAGACCCAGCTCACCCCGGGATGGTCGTTCAGGTGCCGGGCAACCGCGAGGGCGTTCTCGCTGTGGCGCTCCATCCGCAGCGGCAGGGTCTGGATGCCCTGAAGCAGCAGGAAGGCGTTGAACGGCGAGAGTGCCGCACCCATGTTCCGTAGCAGCACGGTCCGGACCCGGCCGATATAGGCGGCGGGGCCGAGCGCGTCGGTCCAGACCACCCCGTGGTAGGAGGGGTCGGGTTGGGTGAGGCCGGGGAAGCGTTCGGCATTCGCGGTCCAGTCGAAGCTGCCGGCATCGACGATCACGCCACCCAGGGTGGTGCCGTGGCCGCCGATGAACTTGGTCGCCGAGTGGACCGCGACATCCGCGCCGAGACCGAACACATCGGCGAGCACCGGGGTGGCGACCGTGTTGTCGATCACCAGTGGCAGGCCCTCGGCGTGGGCGGCATTTGCCCAGGCTTCGATGTCGAGGACGTTGAGGCGCGGGTTGCCGATCGTCTCGCCGAAAACGAGCCGGGTCTTTTCGTCCACGAGTTCGCTCAGTTCCTCGGGCTTGTCCGGGTCGGCGAACTTCACCTCGATCCCGTATTGGGGGAGGGTGTGGGCGAAGAGGTTGTAGGTGCCGCCGTAGATCGTCGAGGCGGAGACGATGTTGTCACCGGCCCGGGTGACGTTCAGTACCGAGTAGGTGACGGCGGCCTGTCCGGAAGCCAGGGCCAGGGCAGCAACCCCGCCCTGCATCGCGGCGACCCTTTCCTCCAACACGTTCCAGGTCGGATTCATGATCCGCGTGTAGATGTTGCCGGGCTCGGCCAGGGCGAAAAGATCCTGGGCGTGCTGCGCGTCGTCGAATTCGAAGGCGACAGTCTGGTAGATCGGGACCGCCAGGGAATTGGTGGCCGGGTCCGGGGCGTGGCCGGCCCGGATCGCGTTGGTGTCGGTGCCGAAGTTCTTGTCTTCTTCGCTCATCTGTCTCCTTCTTTCATTTCAGCGCTTCAGGGCTGAGTCTTTCACCCGGGGATTGCGGTTGCGGCCAGCTTGTGCCGCAACCGGTGAGAATAAAACCATAAAAACTGATAGGAATACTAGGGTATTGTGGCGAGCCAGGCTTGAACGGCCTCAAGATCCGCCTGCCCGAGACCATGGCCGGCGGCGGGATCGAAGACAAACTCGACCGTCGCGCCACGGGATTCAAGCCCCTCAACCAAGGCCTCGCTTTCCGCCGCCGGGACGAAATGGTCGCGACCACCGGCCGCCACCAGTACCTGGGTCCCGCCAAGGTCAAGCCCGGAGGGCGGCTCGTAGGGCAGCATCGGCCGCAGCAGCGCGGCGGCGGCTAGCAGGCCAGGGTGGCGAAACAGCAGGCTCGTGGCGATATTCGCGCCGTTCGAAAGCCCGAGTCCGGTCAGGCCGGCCGGGTTGAATCCGTAATCCCCGGCCGCCGTCGCAACAAAGCCGGCCAGCTCATCGGTGCGTTCAAGCAGGTCGGGAATGTCCAGCTGCCCCACCGCCATCCGTCGGAAAAACCGGGGCATCCCGTTCTCCAGCACCTTGCCCCGGGGACTCAGGATCCCCGCCCCGGGTGCCAGCCGACGGCCGAGGGAAACCAGATCATTCTCGTCCCCGCCGGTGCCGTGGAGCAGCAGCAAGGTCCGGTCCGGATCTCCGGGCTCAAAGACATGGATGAATCCCTGCTCGCTGATGGTCCTACTCTAAATGTCCCGCTGACCCGCGTTGCGACCCCGGTCCCGGCCCGGTTGACGGGTAGATTGCTCCCATGAGCAAGCACAAGCACGGCAAACCGCGGCCGGAAAGCGAAAGTGGCGAACCGGACGTTCCCGACTTTGTCGGGTTCAGCAAGGGCGAGAAAATCTGGGTCCACACAGAGGGTGGCGGGCAACGGCCGGCCATCTACGTAGGTGACGGCGAGAACGCAACCTTCTTCGGCGGCCCGCCCCTCGCCTATGTGGTGATGGAAGACACCGACGAGGGTGGAGAAGTCGAACTCGACCGGATCACCAGCCGTCAATAGGGCATCGCCCGGCCGCGGGCAATAGAATCGACTCTCGTGGTCAGGTCCGTCCCGTCAGCAAACCGCCGATGATCGACTTCTGGCGATCATCGGTCGGCAAGAAGAACATCGTTGCCGTCACCGGTGCGATTCTGGTCGGCTACCTGATCCTCCACATGATGGGCAACCTCAACTCCCTGTTCGGACCGGGAGGTGTTGAGCCACGGGTTGACTGGTACGCCCAGTGGCTGCGTGATTTCGGCGAGCCTCTGCTGCCTCGCGAGACGGTGCTCTGGACCGTCCGGGCGGTCCTCCTCGGGGCACTGATCATCCACGTGACCGGCATTGTTCAGCTGACCCGCCGTAACCGGAAAGCCCGGCCCCGGAACCACCCGGCCCCGCGAATCGGCCGCAGCCTCGAATCGATCGCCATGCTCGGGACCGGTTCCTTGCTGCTCGCCTTCATCGTTTTCCACATCCTCCAGTTCACCACCCTCTCGATCCACGTGACCCCGGTCGAGGAAGGAGCGGTCTACAGCAACCTCTACTGGGTCTTCCAGAAGTGGTATTTCCTGGTGATCTACCTGGTCGCCCTGGTCCTGGTCGGCATGCATCTGCGGCATGGCCTGTGGAGCATCTTCCAGACGCTTGGCCTCGACTCGCCGGGCCGGAACCAGCAACTGCGCCACGGCAGCACGACGCTCGTCTGCCTCCTGGTGGTCGGTTTCGCAATCGTGCCGGTCCTGTTCTTCACCGACGTGCTCGCTGCCCCCGACCTTCCGGCCGGCCTCCTGCACCGGGCACCGATCACCATCGGAGGCATCTCGTGACCCTGGACGCACGCATCCCGGAAGGGCCGATCGAGGACAAATGGCAGACCTGGCTGGACGGCCACAAGATGATCGGGCCGAACAACCGGCCCTCACGCAGCGTGATCGTGATCGGCACCGGCCTCGCCGGGGCTTCCGCCGCCGCGACCATCGCCGGTCTCGGATACCGGGTCAAGAGCTTCTGTTTCCAGGACACCCCGCGACGGGCCCACTCGATCGCTGCCCAGGGTGGGATCAACGCGGCCAAGGATTACAAGAACGAAGGCGACACCGTCCGCCGCCTCTTCGTCGACACGATCAAGGGCGGCGACTTCCGCTCGCGGGAAGCCAACACCTGGCGGCTGGCCCAGATCTCGGAGAACATCATCGATCAGGCGGTCGCCCAGGGGGTGCCCTTCAACCGCGAGTACGGCGGTCACCTCGCGACCCGTTCCTTCGGCGGGGTGTTGGTCCAGCGGACCTTCTACTCCCGGGGGCAGACCGGCCAGCAGCTGCTGCTCGGCGCCTACCAGGCTCTTGAACAGCAGGTTGCGGCGGGCAAGGCCACGGTCTACAACCGCCATGAGATGCTCGACATCGTCGAGGTCGATGGGCATGCCCGCGGGGTGATCGTCCGGAACCTGGTCACCGGCGAGATCGAGCGGCACGCGGCCGACGCGGTGATCCTCGCTTCGGGCGGCTACGTCAACGTCTTCTACCTTTCAACCAACGCGATGGGCTCGAATGTCACCGCGACCTGGCGGGCCCACAAACGGGGCGCCCTGTTCGCCAACCCCTGTTACACCCAGATCCATCCGACCTGCATTCCCCAGTCCGGTGACTACCAGTCCAAGCTCACCCTGATGAGTGAGTCGCTCAGAAACGATGGCCGGGTCTGGGTGCCAC
>JBGAOF010000067.1:0-10130 GCA_044221915.1 Solirubrobacterales bacterium | reverse complement strand
GGAGGCGGCCGTTCGCCCCTGGGCCAGCATCGCGCTGATCGCGATACCGTCGGTGGCTCTCGTGGTGCGGATCACCCTGGGCAGCTCCCTTGAGAGTTTCGGTGCTGTGATCGTCCCGCTCAACGAGGAGTGGTGGCGGCTGATCACAGCTCCCTTCGCCTATCTCAGTGTCGGATATCTGTTTGCGGTCGGACTCGCGGTCGCTCTCTTCGGCCCCGGCCTGGAAAGGCGATTCGGGGCGGTTCCGGCTTTCCTGTTACTGGTCGCCTGCGGTGTGCTCGGCACCCTCGCCGCAGCTGCGGTCGCAGACCAACGTGACCTCCTGACCGCGATCGCCGGCGGCAACGGAATTGCGCTCGGGGCGGTCGGTGCCTGGTTCATGGTGGCCAGGTCCGAGGCCCGGGCAACGGGCGAACGGGTTGAGACTGCCGGGGTTGTCGTGGCCGCAGCGGTGATCCTGCTGCTTCCCGTGGTGGTTGAGACAGCCGATTTCTGGAGCGGCCTGGCGGGTGGCCTGGTTGGTGTGCTGGCCGGCTTCACGGCGGTCCGGTTCTCCCGCGCCGGGAGTTGAATAAGCTGGCCCGGTGCCAGAGGAGCGAATCTCCGATGAGGATCTTTCAGCCGCAGTTGAACGGTTGAGCGACCCGGAGCTTTTCCGCGAGGCGGAGGAGATCGTTTCCAGGGCGGCACCTGGATTGCCGGCGGTCCTGGCCACCGCGCTCGGGCAGGGTGGCTGGTTCGGCGAATCGCATCTTTCCGAAACGTTGAAAGCGGCCACGATTCCCGACCGGGAGCAGCGTCTCACCGCGGTTCGGACACTGCTCGCCGAGGAAACCCAGATGGGAATGATGGTCGGCGTTGCGGTGGGCTGGGCCCTCAGGCGGGAGCTTGACAAGAGGGGTGCCGCGGGTACCCCGCAAAACAGAAACGAGGAGAGCTGAAATGGAAATCCGCTATCACGGTCACTCGTGTTTCGAGCTGATTGACGGTGAAACCACCTTGATTGTCGACCCGTTCTTGGCTCCGAATAATCCCCTTGCCGACGCGACCGCCGAGGATGTCTCGGTAACCCATCTGGCGATCACCCATGGCCATGCGGACCATGTCGCCGATGCGGTTGCGGTCGCAAGCCGGTGCCGTCCACATTGCGTGGCCATGGTCGAGGTTGCGAACTGGCTTGAGATGCAGGGAGTGGAGAATGTCTCGGACCCGAATCTTGGTGGCACGGTCCGGTATGACGGCCTTTCGATAAAGCTGGTTCCCGCCTGGCATACGAACACGCTGCCGGGTTCTGCGGAACGGCCGTTCAGCGCCGAGCTGGGGACCCCGATCGGAACGCCTTCGGGTTTGATCATCGAGATGGGTGGACTGACGATCTACGACGCAGGTGACACCTGCCTGTTCGGGGACATGGAACTGATCGGGCGACGCCACGGCGTGGACATCGCGCTGCTGCCGATCGGCGGCCATTACACGATGGATCGTGAGGATGCCGCGTTTGCCGCCGGCCTGATCGGAGCCAAGCGGGTGATTCCCATCCACTACAACACCTTCCCGCCGATCGAGACCGACACCGCCGCCTTCACCGATGATTGCGCTGCCAGGGGCATCGAGGCCCTGGTGCTTGAACCGGGGCAGACGGCCGGCCTCTGAGCCGGGCGGGGCTTCGGACCGGGGCTTCGGACCGGAACCAGCTGCAAGGAAAACGCCGCCCCGGGGGCGGCGTTCTCGCTCAGTCGGGCTGTTCGGTGAGGCTCAGTTGCCGGCGGCCGGCACGGTCTGCGGGGTGCCCGGGTTGGTCGGAGCCGGGGCCGGAGTCGGGGTGGATGGAACAACCGGCGTTGCCGGATCGCTTGCCACCGGGGTGGAGGGCGCCGACCCCGGGACCTGGGCCGTGGTTCCCGTCCCCGTGGAGACATCAACCGGAACCGTTGCGGGACCTTCATTCACGATCTCGTCGGGCGGGTAGGTCGTGTGGCCTTCCAGACCTTCGTTCGCGTTGGAGGCTGCGGAATTGCCCCCGGTCTCGAGCTCGGTCGGCATCGCGCCGGTATCGATTGGAGGCTCGGCGGGCGGGGTTGAGGTTTCGGTGCCAAGGTCAACCGGCAGAGTTTCGACCGGCTCGGTCGCCGGGACCTCGGCCGAGGCCTTGTCCAGCACCGGGTCGGCAGTTGGTGCTGCGATGCTTGGAGCCGCGGCCTGGGCGGGCTTCACCGGGTCGCTGGCAGCGATCGTCCTGGTGGTCGTGACTGAACTCGTGTCAACCGGATTGGTCGAAACCTGGTTCTTCACTTCTACGGCGCCAGCGGTGATGACCGCGGCGGTGACAACGCCTGCGAGGGCTTTTGCCCCGACGGCGCTGGTGACCGCACCGATGCCCGACGCAGCCGTCCCGGCGCCGATTGCGGCCCCCGTGCCGGAGGCAGCAGCAGCCGCACCGGTGGCACCGGCTCCGGCCGAGGTGCCGGCAGCACCGGCGCCCGCGGAGGAGCCACCGATCCCGAGCTTGGCGGCGATGGCGCCCTTGAGGGCGACGATCGGTCCGACCGGCATCAGGGCGGCCAGGGCCTTGTTGTCAGAACGAAGTTGTTTGCGGAAGGACGAGCATTCCTCGCAGTCGCGCACATGTCGGCGAACCGGGCCGGATGCCTTGGCGAGACCCTCGGCGGCCTCGGCCAGCTCGACCCGGACTTCGCCGCAGGTCAGCATGCGGGCCTGGCTTGCTTCGGCAAGCGAAATCCTGGCCCGGACCAGCAGCGACTTCACAGAGGGGACGGTCGTGTCCATCGCTTCGGCGATCTCCTCATAGGAGAGCGCGTCGATTTCCCGAAGCAGGAGGGCGGCCCGCTGGGTTTCCGGGAGCTTTGTCACGTCCTGGAGCAGCTGCCGGAACTCCTCGCGGTTGTGAACCTTCTCTGCGGTCGACGCGGCGTCGACCATCGGCACCATGTCCATTGATTCCTGGGCGACGGCCCTGGGCCGGCGCAGGTGGTTCAGGGACCGGTTCCGGGCGATCCGGTAAAGCCACGGGCGAAGGTTGATCTCGCGGTTATCCGCGATCATCGCCTTGTAGGCGTTGACGAAAACCTCCTGAAGAACATCCTCGGCGTCCTCAGTGCAGCCGATCATCTGCCGGCAGAAGCCGAGCAACCGTGCCTGGTACCGATCAACGATGATGTCGAAAGCACCGGGATTGCCGGCCCTGACCATGGCAACCAGTTTCTCGTCGCCTTGAAGCTTCAGCAGGGGCGACTTCCTGGCGAGAAGACCTCGTCGTGCCGCGTGATTTAGTGCTGATGCTTCCAAGGGACTCCTTTGACTGGGGACCTTGCGGCCCGGGTTTCCTCCTGTACTGGAAGAAAACACGGTACCCACCTAAATGTAGCGCTCCCTAAAGGCGAACAAGGCCTTTTCTAAAGATCGGGGCTGTACTGGCGCGTGGTTGCGCTTTAGGCTTTATGGGCCCGGATGGCGGAATGGTAGACGCCGCGGCCTTAAAAGCCGCTGCTCCTTCGGGGGCGTGCGGGTTCGAATCCCGCTCCGGGTACTGACACCAGCCGGGTAATGTGGACCCGCCAGGAATCCGGCTAGGCTGCCGAACCAACCACCGGTCGGACCAGACGGGGATACGCTAAACATGAAAAAACAACGACCGCATCTCGGGTGGGTCCGTCTGATCACGGTTCTGGCCGGGTTCATGACCCTGCTGGCAATCCTTTCCACCTGGGTGGACCGACAGGTTTTTGATACCCAGGAATGGGGCGACACTTCGCTGAAGCTGCTGCAGAACCCTGAAATCCAGAAGCAGGTGGCGACCTACGCGGTAGACGAGCTTTACGCCAACGTTGACGTCGATGCCGAGCTGAAGCAGATCCTTCCGAGTGACCTGAAGCAGCTTTCCGGGGTTGCGGCGGGTGGTCTGCGCCAGCTTGCCGACCGCGGGGCGCAGGAAGCCCTCGCCAACGACAAGGTGCAGAATCTGTGGCGCCAGGCCAATGAGGCAGCCCAATCAACCCTGGTCAAGCTGATCGAGGACAAGGGCCAGATAGTTACGACCACAAACGGGCAGGTCACGCTTCAGCTGAAGCCGCTGATCGTTGAAATCGCCAACCAGGTCGGTCTGGGCAGCCAGGCACGAGAGAAAATCCCGGACTCGGTGGGTCAGGTTGAGATTGTGGATTCAAAGGAGATCAGTCAGGTCCAGACGGTGGCGAAACTGATTCACGGGACGGCTCTGATCGCTTCAATCCTCGCCCTTTTGCTGATCTCCCTGGCCGTCTTTCTTTCGCCTGGCTACCGTTGGCTGACGCTGCTCACACTGGCCGCGACCCTGATTATCGTTGCGTTGCTGGTCATGGTGATCCGGTCGGTCGGTGGCAATCTGGTTGTGTCGGGGCTGGCCTCGCCGGATGTCCAGCCGGCGGCCCACGCCGCCTGGGATATCGCGACCGAGTTACTCAAGTCGATCGCCTGGACGGTGATCCGGCTCGCACTCCTTCTGCTGGTGGTCGCCTGGGTGATCTCGCCGACCCGCGCTTCCGGCAAGGTCCGCGAGTTTCTCGCGGTGCCCTTCGGTCGCTATCCGGGAGTCACTTTCGGCCTGCTTGGTCTGGTCGCTTTCGTCTTCCTGCTCATGGGGGCGGGTGATGGCCGTGAGTTCCTGGTCCGGCTGATGCTGGTGATCATGGCCGGGGTTGGAGCATGGTTTTTCCGCCACCAGCTGATGCTCGAGTTTCCCGATGCGGATTTCGCCGGGTTGAGGCAGTACGGCGATCGGCTCGGCGAACGGATTAAGGGTGCCTGGGCGGATCGTCCGAAAAACATCCGCCTGCCCAGAGTCGGGGCCAGGGGGGAAGCCACGCAAGGCGGCGGCCAGGCGGATGCGGCCACCAAGGTGATGGCCACCGACCAGGCGGCGACCGGGCCGGCCGTCGGGGCTTCCCGCCTCGATCAGTTGGAGCAACTCGGCCGGCTCAAGGAAGCCGGCTTGCTGGACGACGAGGAGTTCGCCGCCGAGAAGACCCGGATTCTCGGTTCAGATTGAGCTTGCGGCGGTGATTGCGCAGCCGTAGAGGATGTCGTGCTCTGACACTTCGACTTCGGTGAGGTCGAAACAGCGCATGATCTCGATCAGGATCACCACCCCGGCGACGATCGCCTGGGCCCGGTCGGGGTGAAGGCCCGGTACCTGCCGGCGTTGTTCGAGGGTCATCGACGCGAGCCGCGAGAGCCACCATTGGACGGTGGCGAGCGGGAGTCGGTGACCTTCAACCGCTTTCGGGTCGTAGGGGACAAGTTCAAGATCGATTGCGGCCAGTGACGAGGGTGTTCCGGCGACCGCGATCGCCCGGTCGATCGGGGTTTCGTCGAGCCCTTCCTGGGCGGTCCGGACGAGTTTCTCGATGTCGCGTGCCAGCGCCTCAAGTTCGGCCGAGTCGGGCGGGTCGCCGGTCAGGATCCGTTCGGTGTGGCGAACGACACCAGCCTGAAGGGAGGTGTGAAAGGTGGGTTTTGGTCCGCGGCCGATCACGATTTCGGTTGAGCCGCCGCCAATGTCGACCACCAGGATGTTCTCGTTGCCATCCCTGCCCGAGAGGGTGCCTTGATAGGTGAGGGCGGCTTCCTCGTTGCCGTCAATCACTGTCGCCTGGAGGTCGAATCTTTCGCGCAGCTCGGCCACGAAGGCACCGCCGTTTTCGGCATCCCGCACGGCGCTTGTGGCGATCACCTTGGTCGCTTTCGCATCTTCTTCAGCGATCCGTTTCACATACTCGGCGATCGCGCCGCATACGGCTTCGATTCCCTCGTTCGATAGCTGACCCGAATAGTCCACTCCGCGACCGAGCCGGGTCACCCTGCTTTCCCGGTGGATCTCCTCTACCTCGTTGCCTTCGATGTCGGCGATCAGCAGCCGCGTCGAGTTGGTGCCGATGTCGATCACGGCAACCCGGACCGACGAGGCGCTCTTGGGATAGGTGGCGGCCAAGGTTCAAGAATATTGGCCTCGGCCATTCCTGGTGGTTCAGGGCCACCGCAGGGCGGGAGTTACCGGACACCCCGAAGCCAGCCCCGAACTCCGCACAATGCCTGTCCCGCGGCCGCCGCAAAGCCCGTCCCGCGGCCCACCGGCGGCCGGGTGGACTTCCCATGGGTGCTAAACTCAGCGGTCCGCCGCGGGGTGGAGCAGTCAGGTAGCTCGTCGGGCTCATAACCCGAAGGTCGCAGGTTCGAATCCTGCCCCCGCTATTCCGGTGAAGCCCGCTCACAGAGCGGGTTTCGCGGTTAACATTGGTCGGAACCCCAGGGACGGGAATCAATCTGCCACTACCCGAGTATTCGGACATCACCCCGATCAACGGACCGGGCCGGACATTCAGCCTTGGAATGATGGTCGTTTCGAGAATTTGTACACGAACGTGTACACGTCTGTTATTCTCCGGGTATGGCGACGAAACCTCATGATGTGCTCGCTACGCGCGAGGCGCGGGCTCAGCTTCCGGCGATGTTGGACCGGTTTCGCAAGGCTGGTTCCAAGGCCGAGCCGGTCGTGATCGGTGCGCGGCGTAAACCTGAGGCGGTCGTGCTCTCGTATGAGCGGTACCTGGAGCTTGCTGGCGGCCGGGCGAAGGTTCGCGCGGCGCTGGACCGCCAGGTTGAGACGATTGGCAGCGAGCTGAGTGGTGACGAAGCTTTGGAGCTTGCCAATCAGGAGCTTCACGCGATGCGGCGAGAGCGGCGCCCGAAGTCGGAGTAGTCCGAAGTGCGGGTCGTCTGTGATCCGAATGTGTTGGTTTCCGCTCTGATCTCGCCGGATGGCCCACCACGGGCTGTGGTTGACGCATGGGAAGCTGGACACATCGAGCTTGTCGTTTGTCCCCATCTCTTGGATGAACTGGAGGGTGTCCTTCTGCGCCAGAAGATTCTGCGTCTGGTCGGCAGAGACCGGATCACCACCTATACGGATGGGCTCGAGACCGGCACGACTGGCGTCGCAGATCCCGTCGCTATCGAGTCGGTCTCCGCCGATCCCGATGATGACTACCTGGTGGCCTTGGCGGAATCCAACCGGGTGGATTACCTCATTTCAGGAGACAAGCATCTCACCGAACTTGAGGACCTCTCGGTGCCAGTTCTCACGCCGCGGCAGTTCGTCGATCTTCACCTATGACCGACCTCCTGCTGTGGATGGGAGTGTCCGGGGTCGAGAGCACGTTTGGGGACGCATTCCGGGGCGTTGCCGAGGTCGATCGCGGTTTTGCCGAGGGTCGAGGTTGAACTGTCTCGATAGCGCCGCGGCGGGCGAGAGGGTTGGCGAGTCCTGGGGCACCCCGGTTCAGGGGAGTCCGGCGCGGTCGAACTCATGTTGTAGCCGAGGGCGGTGGCGGTAATTCTCGCGCAGGTCGGCGACGAGCTCGTCAACTTCGGCTGCCTGCTTCGACCCGGCAGCCAGCCGGCGCATCTTGCTCAACCGGCGTGCGGCGAGCCGGTAGTTCCGGGCCCGCGCCTCGATGAGTTCGTTCTCGGCGAGTCGCCGGTGGATCGGGAGGACGGCAAGTGGGTCGATCTTCTCGTATGCCTTTACGAGTTCTGCCCAGGTGGCGTCGTCGTCAAGGTCGAGGGAGTGGGCGAGGTTCCAGGCATACTCGGTGTCGTTGAGGGTGAGGAGGGCGAACAGCACCGAATCGCGCGGGCTTGCCGACAGCTCGGCCATGACCTCGTCCTGGAAGTCGGGCCATGCCGCCTCGGCCGTCTTGCGTAGCTGTGCCGCCGTGGTCGCGGAGGGCCAGCGACGGAACACCGCTAGTCGTGCCACCAGTGATTCGGCGGGCCGATGCTCGTCGAGCAGGCGGCACCAGTAGTCCGCAGCCTTCAGCGACTGATGACCACGGTCGAACTCGGAGGCCCGTCGTGCCCAGTCGATCGCGAGGTCGATCTCCCCAATCTCCTCAAGTGCTTTCGCAGCGTCTTCCAGCCAGGCAGCGACCCTCCGGTCGCGGGCATGGGTGTGGATGATCGCATCGACGTCGCGATCGAAGACAGCGAGCCGCTTGGCGTTCCAATCCAATGTGAACCACTCGTGAGCGTGGGGGGAACCCCAACGGTCGTCCTCCGGCGGACGGGGACCCAGGCTCGCCTCTACTTCGGTGAGCCGCTTGCGGTACGCCTTCATACCGGTATCTCCGAGTGCCGGCGCGTAGGCGACGGGATCGAGCTCGAAGTAGTCGACGTGGCCGTCGAACTGGAACTTGATCATCCAGTCGACCAGCTTTCCGTGCCGCACGCCGGCAGCGGTCGCAGCCGTCGGGTGGAGGGTGAGCAGACGGCGGCAGGCATCGCCGATGATGCCGCTGGAATCGTCGGCGCGTGCGACCACCTTGATCGCACTCGCCAGGGCTTTGTCCGTGACGGCGTACACCTCAACGGGATCGGCTGTCGGAGTCGAAGCTTCGAGAATGTCGATCCCCTCATGCATCCGGCGTCCGTGGGCGTTGGCTGTTCCCCAACGCCACAGGTCGGTCCGAGTCCGGATCAACGGAAGGACGATGTCGCCCAGCGAACTTGACCAATTGGTTCTCACGTCTTGATCCTGACTTCGTGAATTTGCATTTACGGCCTCATCGCTTCGAGGGTCGCGGAAATCTCCACGCGGCCTTCCCGTTTATCGAAGGAGATTCGACGACGACTATGTGGTTGCCTTCGCATCTGCGAGAGAAGCAGATTGCCTGGTCTCAGGGGATCGGCATCTGACCGGCCTCACAGATCTGAAACCGCCAGTTCCTGCGCCGCGGCGGCCCATGCCCCCCTGCCAGATTCAGGATGGGTGCCCTGGCGGCGAAGTGTCAAGAGTGACGGTCTTCATCCTGGGCATCCAGCTGGTCGAAATACTCGCAACGCTGCCGCCGCAGCGGCAAAGAGATCTGTGCCGACGATTTTCAGCAGGCATCAACCTCGTATTCCCAATTGACGAGGACCGCCGATCTCTCGAGGAAGGTGCCGAGTCGACCGGCCTGATCCTCAAGCCAAAGCTTGAGCAGGAGCTTCAGGTGGGCCTGGCGGTCGGGACTGTCCTGACCAAGCAACTGCGTCACACGGTCGCTCACCCGACTGGCCAGGCCGACGAGCGTGGCGTTGAGGCCGGTGTCGCTGTGGTTGATATCCAGCTCGAGCAACGAGGCTTCCCACCGCCCGATCATCGGGGATTCGTGATTCCCGAAGGCTTCGACTTCTACATGGATACTTGACCCCTCCACCAATCTCGAAAAATCCTGGTCGCAGATAGTGACCAGATCTGCCTGCTCCTGTCGGTTCAACCTGGGAATGCGGCCGGGGCTGAACAGGCGGTCCGGGATTTGAGGCTGCATCTCCCTCCATGGCGGCCCGACGACCACAAGTCCGGCACCCACGGGCTCGGAAAAGGCAGTCAACGGCACTTCAACCAGGGCCGATCCGCAGAACGAACAAACCAGGGCGTCAGAACTGCCAATCCCCCCAAAGTGGTCGAAAGCGGCATAGCAGCCGGGACACTGTAGATGCGTCGAGTCCACGAACATATGTTCGCATATGTGTCGGTCAGATAACCAGGAGGTGTGTAGCGGTTCCGGCTAGGTATCCAGGACCCTGAGCTCGATCGGGCACTTGTTGAGCAGCTCGTAGCCCGTGCTTGTGATTCGGGTGGCGCTCTCAAGCCTGAGTCCTCCGACCTGCGGGACCGTTGTCTGAAGGAAGATCTCGAAGATCATCCCCTCCTCGAAGTGATCCGGATTGCCCGCGTGGACGGCTGGCGGTATTCGGGCATCGGTCCCGAGGCCGTGGCCAAAGAACGGGAGCGTGTATTCCGCGTAGCCGCTTTCCTGGGCGGTCGTGTAGGCCGCGATCGCAACATCGGCGATCGCCGCGCCGGGTTTCAACATGCCAAGGATCGTCTCTGCGATCCCGACCCAGGCGCGTTCCAGTTCAAGTTGGGCTTCCGTCGGTTCCCCTACCACGGCGTTCATCGCGAGATCACCCAGGTAACAGCCGACCATGGGATGGACATCGACGGTCACGATGTCGCCGCGCTGGATCCGCTTCTGCGACGGCGCAACCGTGAAGCCATGCTCGTAACGCTGCCTGTAGCCCGAGCCGACCTC
>JBGAOF010000066.1:0-10212 GCA_044221915.1 Solirubrobacterales bacterium | reverse complement strand
GGCATCAATCAAGGCTTGCTGTTGATCACGTGTCCTGAAGCCGTGGATGCCGCGCAAAGTGGCGATACGATCGAGGTGGATGTCGAGCACAACGTTATTCGGTTGTATACAAACGGTGGCTCACATCCTTCGACTACGCGCGGAACTGCATCGCGCTCCGCTCAGGATGTTCAAGAATTTCCGTTTCCGCCGCTCTCTTCGACTGCGCTGAGCATTATCAATGCGGGCGGACTGGTTCAGCATATTCGTCAGAAGTTAGGCTTGACGAATACGGAAGCGGTGCCGTTGGGTGGGGAGTGACGAGTGATGAGTGAAAAATTATTGATGGTAATGATTCACTTTTCACTCATCACTTTTCACAGATGATGGAGTTATTCACTTGACCAAGATCTGTCTCATCGACGGCGATGGTGTTGGCCGGGAAGTCATTCCAGCCGCGGCGGAAGTGCTTGGTGCGTTGGGCCTGGGTTTGGAGTTTGTCGAGGCGCACGCGGGCTTTGAACACTTCAAGCAGAGCGGCGATGCCATCCCTGATGCGACATTGTCAGCAGTGGCGGATTGTGGCGTGGCGTTGTTTGGAGCAACATCGTCACCTTCGACGAAAGTTGACGGCTATCGCAGTCCCATTCTGGCGATGCGCAAGGCCTTTGATTTGTACGCCAATCTGCGCCCGGTGCAATCGTTGCCGGGGAAATTTTCGCGCCCTAATCTCGATTTGCTGATCGTGCGTGAAAATACCGAGGGCTTATACGCGGGCCGCGAACGCCTCGACGGTGACACGGCGATTGCGGAACGGGTCATCACGCGCACGGGTTCAACGCGGATTGTGCGTGCGGCGTTTGAGCAAGCCAAGAAGCGGGGACAGGGATTAGGGATCAGGGATCGGGGAACAGTTGTCACTGTAGTTCATAAAGCAAATGTGTTGAAGGTGACGGACGGGTTGTTTCGAGAATGCGCTTTGGTTGTAGCAAAAGACTACCCTGACATCACGCTGAAAGAAATGCTCGTCGATGCGATGGCGATGCGGCTGGTGCGCGATCCTGAGAGCTTCGACGTGATCGTGACGACGAATTTGTTTGGCGACATTCTCTCCGATGAAGCGAGCGCGCTCATCGGCGGGTTGGGTGTTGCACCCTCCGCGAATATCGGCGAGAAGGCGGCCGTGTTTGAGCCAGTGCACGGCTCCGCGCCGGATATTGCGGGGCAGGGCGTGGCCAATCCCATCGGCGCGATTTTGTCGGCGGCGCTGCTGCTCGATCACATCGGGCAGGGCGGGGCGGCGCAGCGCGTGCGACAGGCGGTGAATGCGACGATTGAACAAGGTATGCTGCCGCGAGATCTGGGTGGCATAGCGACAACGCGCGAAGTGACACAGCAGATTCTGGAAAACTTATAAGCAAGCTCACCACGGAGGGCGCGGAGAACACGGAGTAGTTGTAACGAATCTCCGTGAACTCAGTGCCCCCCCGTGGCGGATTTTAGCGAGATTCGTAATGAACGAAATCGAACTGCTGGAAGGTCTACTTCAAAGATCCCGCCCCCCGGTTCAAGTGGCGGTGGCAGTGAAGTTCCTGGTGGCGCAGTTGTGCGCGGGGGGCTTCGCCGCGCGGGTCGATGAGGCGGGCAATGCCGTCGGCGTGATCGGCGACGGGCCAAAAGAAGTGATGATGCTGGGCCACATTGACACGGTACCAGGCTATATCGAGGTGCGGCGCGAAGACGATCGCTTGTACGGGCGCGGCGCGGTCGATGCGAAGGGGCCGCTGGCGTGCTTCACGGCGGCGACAGCATTAGCGGGTGTGCGCGACGGTTATCGCTTCGTCGTGATTGGCGCGGTGGGCGAAGAAGGCGATTCGCGCGGGGCGCAATGGGTGCGCGATCATTACCAGCCCGCTCATTTGATCATCGGCGAACCGAGCGGTTGGGAGCGCGTGACGTTAGGTTACAAGGGCAGCGCGTGGTACGAATACGAAGTGAAGCGCACGCTGGCCCACACGTCAGCCAACGTCGAGAGTGCATGCCAGGCCGCAGTGAGTTTCTGGAATCGCGTCACGGCTTATGCGGCGCAGTTCAACACGGATCGCACTAAGATGTTCGATCAGTTGATACCGTCATTGCGCGAGATGCATTCTGGTTCGGACGGCTTTGTGGAAACGGCGCAGTTGAAGTTTAACTTGCGCGTGCCACTGGGTGTGGAGCGCGCTCCCGGGCGATCTATGGTCCCGGCGCCGAAGAGAGGTTCCGCGCCACCTTCCCCGATCAGGAAGAAATCACTCTGGAGAACGCCTGGCGCATGAGCTCCGTGCGGATCAAGGCCGCCAGGGCCGCCCTCGGCCCCGGCCCGTTGCCCGAAGGCGCCTGGCTGGCCAGCGGGGACGAAGGTTCCGTGCGCTACTGGCGCCCGGTTTCACCCCGGGCCGAAGCCCAGGCGGGGGCCCGGGAAGTCGAACACCAGATCGGTGCCGGCACCGCCCCGGAGGACCTCGCTGTCGCGGTGCCAGACGTGAACTCCCAGGGGGGCGGCATTGCCGGAGCCCTCGCCGAACGGGGAATCCCTGCCCGCCTCGGAGGCGGGGCCGCACTTTTTCGCCAACCCGAGGTACGGGACACGATCGCCTGGCTGAGGGCGCTCTGTGACCCGACCGATTCCCGGGCGGTCACCCGGGCCCTGATGCGGCCCCCGACCGAACTGCGCTCGATCGATCTCGCTCGGCTCACACAGATTTCGAAACGGCGCAAGCTCGATCTGGTCAGCGCCTGTGAGGCGGCGCTGGAATCCCCGCAGATGGCCCCGGAGGCTCGCCAGAGAATCGAGGCATTCCTCGGTCTGTACCGGGCCGCCGCGGGGGCGCTCGATACCCGGCGTCCCGATGCCTACGTAAGGAGGCTGATCGAGCGGATCGGTTTCCGCCGCCAGCGGCTCTTCGCGGCCCGCCCGGAAATCGCCGAGAGGTTGCTTGGCCTTTCCCGCCTGGCCGCGATAGCCACGGACTATTCCCGCCGTGACCCGAACGCCTCGGTCCGGGAATTCACGGGTTTTCTGGAAGCTCTGGCGGAAGGTGCGCTCGAACCGGCCGGCGGCCCGGTCCTCCCCGGGGTGGGTTCGGTCACCGTCGTCAACCTGGACATGCTCAAGGGGGGCGAATGGGCGCGGATCTGGGTTCTCGGGCTGGAACGCCCTTTCGGGATCGTCCGTACCCCCGGACCCGGCCTCGGCCAGGAACCGATCCACCCGGGCGGCCCGGAAACCGCCCGGGTCGCTGTGGCCACCGCGCTCACCTCGGCCCGAGAGGAGGTGGTCCTTTCCCGGGCCGGCGATCTCGAACCGGACCCGGTTGCCGCGATCCTCGACGCCACCGGTGGCCTCGAGGAGATTCACGAGGAGGAGCTGTTCGGGCCGGCGGAAGACGTCGCCGCTACCTACCGCAATCTGCTGGGCGAGGTCATCGAAGCCTCCTGGAAAACCGGGTCGGAGCTGAACGAGCCGCGACTCGACACGGCACTTGACCTCAACCGCGCGATCGCCCGCTACCTGGAACTGCTCAAGCTGGCGGCGCTGGCCCAGCGGGACGGGACGGCAACCGACGCCGAAGCGGTCGAGGCCTTGAACGGCCTGCTTGCTCAGATCGCCACCCCGGAACAGCAGGCCGAACTCGATGCCTCCACCCTCGATCCCTACCTGTTGGCCGCCGAACGTGAACGGGGGGTGCGGCAGACGCTGGCGAATTCCCGTTCCGAACCGTCGCTTGATCCGTTCCTGCCCCGCCGGGGTGATGACCTCCGCCTTTCGGCCACCGACCTTGACATGTACCTGACCTGCCCGCTCAAGTACAAGTTCGCCCGGGTATTTGGAATCCCGACCCCGCCTACTATCAACATGCGGTTCGGCATCCTGATCCACAACGTTCTCCAGCGGTTCCACGAGACGGAGCTCTCCGGGCCGTCACCCACAGGTGAGGACGGTCTCACCCGGCTGCTGGCCCTGCTCGACGAAGGCTGGCGGCGCGGCGGCTTCGGTGAATCCCACGACGAGCTCCAGTTCCTCGACCGCGCCCGGGAAGCAATGCGGACCTACTGGCAAAACGAGGAGCAGGCCGATTCCCGGCCGGCCTTCCTGGAACGGCAGTTCGAGTTCAAGGTCGGACCCCACTTCCTGAGGGGCAGAGTCGACCGGGTGGACCACAGCCCGGCCGGCGGGTATGAAGTCATTGATTACAAGACCGGCCAGCGGGTTGATTCCTCCCGCCACGGGGGCGACATACAGCTGGCGCTTTACAGGCTGGGAGCGCAGGAAGCCTGGGGTATCGAGCCGCAGGCCGGCAGCTACTACTACGTGCTGGAGGGTGAGAAAGTCGAAGTGGCTGCCGCGCCGGATGACCGCGAACGGGTTGAACGGACGGTGCTCGAAGTCGGCGAAGGAATCCTCGGGCAGGACTTCGAGCCACGGCCCTCGCCCGCAGTTTGCGGATGGTGCGATTTCAAGCTGGTCTGCCCGGCCGCCGAGGCCTGAGCTTTCCGGTCGTCAGTCGGAATCGCGCTGTTTCAGGAAACGCTGGAACTCAAGCGCGAGAGCATCTCCACTGGGGACGTCAACTTCCGGTCCACGCCGGTTTCGCTGTTCGGTTTCGATTCGCTGGACCAGTTCCTCGACCTCCGGGTCGGCGGCGACCGCCCGCCCGATCTGTTCCTCGTAGGAGGAGGTCTCGTCCTCAAGACCGGAGATGTCGGCGGCTACACGGGTGATCTGCTCCAGCTTTTCACTCAGGGCGAGAGCCGCCTTCGGGTTCGGCACGGCAGCCACGTAATGCGGAACCGCCGCCCAGAGCGAAACCGAGGCCAGTCCCGCTGCGCGGCAACGGTCGTGAATCACCCCCACGATCCCGGTCGGACCTTCGTAATCCGAGCGTTGAAGTTCCATCTGGCGGATGGTCGCCTCATCGGTTGATACCCCGGTGATCGGAACCGGCAGGGTGTGGGCCACCTCCGCGATCAGGGAGCCAAGCACAACAACCAGCCCCACGTCGAGCTGCTCCGCGACCTGGACCACCATTTCCGAATAGGTCCGCCACCTGAGATTCGGTTCGGTCCCGTCGAAGAGAACCAGGTCCCGCTCGGCCCCTTCGGCCCGGGCGGCGATGAAGGTATTGGAGGGCCAGTCGATGTGACGGTGCGTGCCTTCCTGCAGCCTGATGGTCGGCCGGTTCGCCTGGAAATCGTAGAACTCCTCGGGATCGACTTCGGCCAGAACATCAACCTCAAGCGAGTCGGCCAGAGTCTCCAGAGCCGACGAAGCAGCGCTCGCCGCATCGTTCCAGCCCCGGAAGGCACAGACCATCACCGGGTCCCGGAGCTTCGGCGGGTTCATCTCCCAGCGGAGTTCATCCATTGGTTCAATGTAGCCGACCCGAACTCCCGGCCGCCCGGGCCGGAAGCTATCTGCCGCTTGGGCGAGAATGTCAGGGATGGCAGATCAAAGCCGAAACGGAACCCCTCTGGGTGAACTCACACCCGGCCGGAGCTTCAGCGGGCGATACGCCTGCGCCCGCAAGGATCGGCTGACCGCCAGGAATGGCACGGCCTTCCTCTCGCTTGAGCTGCGAGATCGGACCGGCGCGATCCCGGCCCGGATTTTCCGTGATCCCGACCGGATCGGGATCTCCTTCGAGCGCGGCGACGTGATTGAGGTGAAGGGAAAAGCCGAACAGTTCCGCGGTCAGCTCTCGGCCGAGCTCGAAGATGCCCATGCGGTTGATCCGGCCGAGGTTGATCCCGCCGACTTCCTGCCGACCGCCTACCGGGATCGTGATGAGCTGGAAGGGTTCCTCGAACATCTCACCCGGGAGATCCACCATCCTGGCTACCGGACGGTGGTCGAGACGCTGCTTTTCAGCGGCGAGACAGCGGCAGGGTTTCGCAACGCTCCCTGTACTCGCAGCGGCCATCATGCCTATATCGGTGGCCTCGCCGAGCACACCGTCGCGGTCGGCACCCTGGTCACCGAAACCTGCGTTCTTCACCCCAAGCTCAACTCGGACCTGCTGATGGCCGCGGCCCTGATTCATGACATCGGCAAGACAGGCGAGTTCACCTACGGGGCTGAATTCGGCCTGAGCGACCGCGGCCGGAGCCTCGGGCACCTGCAGATCGGCGCCGAGCTGATCGGTGCCACCGGCCACGAAGCCGGCCTCAATCAGGTCGAACTCGATTCACTGCTCTCGACGGTGATGTGCCACCACGGCACCGACACCCTGCGCCTGCGGCATTTCCCTTCCGCCGAAGCGGTCGCCCTCTACCGCCTGAACGCCCTCGACGCCCAGGTGAAGACCGCCCTCGAACACGGCCTGACCTGACCGGTCTGTCAGCCCTCCGGTCCCGATCAGCCCCCGGCGGTTTCTTCAAGGAAAAAACGGACGGTCAGCCGGTCAGCACTTCAAGGGTGGAGCCTTCCCGTCCGGGGGTGACCACGATCTTCGCTGTAACCCGGTTCTTCAGCTCCTCGACATGGCTGACCAGCCCGACCGAGCGGCCACCCGAACGGAGCGAGTCGATCACATCCATCACCTTGTCGAGACTCTCCGGGTCAAGGCTCCCGAAGCCCTCGTCGATGAACAGCGTTTCCTGCCGCTTACCGCCGGACTCCTCCTGGACCACCTCGGCCAGGCCCAGAGCGAGGGCGAGGGAGGCGTAGAAGCTCTCGCCGCCGGAGAGGGTCGTGGTCGGCCGGGTTTCCGAGGTGTATGAGTCGAATACCTCGATGCCCAGCCCGGCCATGGCATTGCCTTTCCGGTCTCCCGAATAGATCAGTTCGTAACGTTGGTCCGACATACGCTGCAGGTGTCGGTTTGCGACTTCGATCACCTGCTTGAGCCGGGTAGCCAGCACGAAGATCGAGAGGTTCATCCGGCGTTCGTTATCCCCCTTGGCAACCCGCCAGAGCGCGGTGGAGGTGCGGGCGGCATCACGCAGCGGCTCGAGCTGGTCGAAGAAACCGGCGACCGGGCCGGTTTCCTTCCGGAAGGTCTCGAGGCGGTCAAGGGCAACGCCGGCTTCTTCACTGGCCTGTGCCGAGCCAGACGCCGCGGCCCTGGCGGCTTCGGTGGCGGGGCCGGGATCGACTTCCTCGTCCGGGTTCACGTCGGCAAGTTGCTCCTCCAGTTGCTTTTGGATCAGGGCGCGCCGCTCATCGTGCCGGGCAGCCTCGGTCTTGAGTTCGGCCAGGGCTGCTTCGTCGAGTACGGCCTCTCGCGCCTCGACAATCGACTCAAAACCCGAGTCCGCGGCCTGTCTGGCCGCGTCGGCTTCTGCCTTGCTCGCAGCTTCGTCGGCGCCGGCTGCGGCCGTGGCCGCGTTGATTGACCTGGCCAGGAGTTCGGCCGCCGCTTCCAGGGACTCGCGACGCTGGCTGACGGTGGCACTGCCAGCGGCCAGATCGGACTCCTTCCCTGCGAGGATCGTCAGGCTTTTCCTGGCGGCTTCCAGCTCACTGGTGGTCGCTGCCTGGCTGGCCTTGGCTTCACTCTCCATTTCTGCCACACGCGCTGCCGCGGCATTTCTCGTCGCCTCGTCCCGGTCGGCCTTTGCCTGTGCCTCGTCCTCGTCCTGCTTCGAGATCTGCGGCCCTTCACCATGGGTAGGGGAGGGATGCTCGGTCGATCCACAGACCACGCAGGGTTCACCGGGCCTGAGCTGATCAGCGAGTTCGGCCGCCATTCCGTCCGTGCGGGCCTGGCGGATCCGGATCAGTTCCTGCTTGGATGCCGCCGCCTTCTGGACCGCGGCTTCCGCCTCGGCCCGGGCCTTGCCGATTTCACTTGAAGGTCCTTCGTCGAGCAGGGACTCAAGCCTTGCCTCGAGCTCTTTGACCGTTGCGGAAAGCCGCCGACGTTCCGGCAGGTCGCTCCTCTCGAAGTTGGCGATCGTCGTCGCCTCGGCGCTGAAGGCCTGCGCCGCGGCTTCGTAACGATCCCGGTCAAGGTCGGCCGTCAGTTCATTTTCGGCGATCGCCCTCGAGGATTCCTCGACCCGGGTCCGGGCGGCCGCTGCGTCGGCCCGGAGCTGTCCGGCCGACCGGTCATATCCGATCACCCCGTTCGCCTTTTCGGCCGCGACGATCCGCGCCGCCGTCTCCCGGCGCCAGGGCTCACGGGCATCGAGGTCCCGTCGAGTCTGTTCTGCTTCGCGCCGGGCCGCGATCCGGTCAACTTTCACCTTCAGTTCTTCCAGCGTCGAATTGGCCCGAGCGGCTTTCGCCGCTGCCCGTTCCTGCTCGGCGGCGGTTTCGTCCCGCCGTTTCTCAAGCGCCTTGCCCCGGTCGGTGATCCAGGCGAGGGCCGGCCCGGGCTCGTCGGTCGGGGGCAGGGCATCCTCGCCCTCGGCGACCAGGGTCTCGGCGATTGGCTTGACCGCCTGGAAGCAATCCTGGATCTGGCCGAGCTTTCCGTCCCGGGCCTCCCGGTCGTCGGCGGAGCGCTGCTTCAACCAGTATTCGAGCCATTCGAGGTCGGCTCCCGGGAAAAGCCGCATCAGCAGTTCCTTGCGGTCGTTTGCGCCTGCCCGCAGGAAGCGGGCGAAATCGCCCTGTGGCAGCATCACCACCTGACTGAACTGGCTGGCGTTCATGCCGATCTTCCCGGCCAGCACCTCGTTGCCCTCTGACCAGCTACCGGTCAACTGTTCCCAGGATCCGTTCCGGTGCGCTTCGACCGCCAGTGACTGGTCGACGCTCTTGGTTCCCGTTCCCTTCGCCTTCTTGCCGAGATGTTTGGGGGTCCGGGTGATCCGGAAACGTTCGCCGCCGATGCTCGCTTCAAGCTGGACCCTGGGGGTGACACCGATCGCCCGGTGGTCGCTGACGAACTCGTCGCCCTTCGCTTCCTTCGGGATCCGGTTGAACAGAGCGTAGGAGACCGCATCCAGAACGGTGGTCTTGCCGGCCCCGGTCGGGCCGGTCAGCAAATAGACCCCGGCCTCATCGAGGCTGTCGAAGTCAATCTCGACGGTCTTCGCATAGGGACCCATAGCGGTGATTTCGACCCGGTGGAGCTTCAGGAGACCGTCTCCTCACGGGCTTTCCATTCCAACGCCCCGGTGACCAGCTCTTCTTCTTCCGGGCTTGGACCGCTGCCGCGCACGGCCTCGAGAAAGGATCCGACCAGCTTCGCCGGGTCGGCCTCGGCAATCCGGGTCAGTTCCTCCGCTTCGCCCTCGGCGGTACTGGTTATCGGTGATTCGAACCGCAGGCTGACCACATTCGGGAAGCGGGTTCTGAGCCGGTCCATCGGCTGGTCGGGCCGGACCTTGTCGGTCAAGGTGACTTCGAGCCAGTGCTCCTCGGCAGCATTGAACTTCCTCGGGTCGAGCAGCTCCTCGAGACTGCCACGGATCCGGGCCATGCCGACCAGCTGGGGAATCTCCACCTGTTCCTGTTCGAAGGAGCCGTCGGCTTCCATCTCGAGCACGGTGACCGATTTCGGTGGCCCCGCTCCGACTTCCGAATACGAAAGGGGGACCGGCGAACCCGAATACCGGATCTTTCCGTTCACCTGCTGGGGGCGGTGGAGATGACCGAGGGCGACGTAATCGAAACCCTCGAACACGGTGGCGGCGACGTTGTCGGAACCACCCACCTGAATGCTGCGTTCCGAATCACTTTTCTCGGAGCCGGTGATGAAGGCATGGCCGATCGCGATCGAACGGGCCCCGTCCCGGCCCTCCAGGTCCTTCCGGCAGCGTCGCACCGCTTCGGTCAAAACCGCCGTGTGGGTCGAATCGTCGAGGTCAAGTTCATTTCCGGCAGTGACCGGATCGAGGTACGGGATCGGGTAGATCGCCAGCGGGAAGTCCCCGTCGAACAGGACCGGTTCACCCAGTCGCCCGATTCCCGAGCGGAGGTGGAGGCTCTCTCGCAAGAGCGGGCCAAACCCCATCCGGCTGGTTGAATCGTGGTTACCGGTGACAAGTACCAGTTCGGCGAGATCAGACAGCCGGGCCAGCTGTTCGTTGTGGAGCCTGACCGCATCGACCGGGGGCAGGGCGCGGTCGTAGATGTCCCCGGCCATCAGCACGAGGTCGATTCTCCGGGCCTCGATCAGTTCGGCCAGCCAGTCGAAGACGCGAGCGCCGTCGATAGACAGCTGGCGCTCGGTAACGATGTGAGTAGGTGTGAAGATGAAGGGCCGATCGAACAACGCCACACCCAACGTGATCGTCACT
>JBGAOF010000065.1:0-10293 GCA_044221915.1 Solirubrobacterales bacterium | reverse complement strand
CTGCCCGGGCTACAACCTTGACGGGGGTCTCCTTACCCTCAACGCATCCTTCCCCAAGCGCGGCCGCTGGGTGGTCGAGGCACGGCCCCAGAACATGGCCAACGACCTGGTGGACAACCAGGGATGCATCTTCCCCGGCGGCATGCCGGCCGGTTCCTACTGGTCCTGGATCGGCGCGGTGGACGTGAACTCACCGACCGAGATCAGCGAGGTCAAGAGTCCCGGCGTGATCCTCTCCGTGCCGCACCGGCCGCTGGTTGACGGATCAATTGCCGCTTCGATAATCACCAACGACCCCTTCGACGTAGCCGAGGGCGGGCGGACGCAGACGGTCGAATGGGACCTGGACGACGATGCCGGCAACGGCCAGGACGGCTTCGAGCTGGCCCGTCTGGGCGACAGCCGGACCGGCCTGACGCCGGGCCAGTCCCAGGTCCTGATCGACACTTCCGACATGAGCCCCGGCTTCCATACGGTCCGGGTCCGGGTCGGCGATAACGGCGCTCTCGCCGGAACGGACCCCGTTCGCAGGACCAACGTCGCCCAGGCGCAGTACATGGTCAATACGCCGCCGTCGGCGGGTGGTTTGTCGGTTTCAACCGACTTCGAGACGCCGGTGGATACGAGTCTGGTCGCGTCGGATACGAATGCGGATGGTTCGCATGATCCGTTGACGTGGTCGCTTGTTTCGCCTCCGGCACATGGTTATCTGGCCGGTGAGTGGCCGAATCGTTCTTATCATCCGGAGGATGGTTTTTCGGGTGTGGATACGTTCGAGTACCGGGTTGATGACGGGTTTGGCGGGATCGCGACCGCAACGGTGACGATCACGGTTGATCCGAAGCCGGTTGATCCTGATCCTGATCCCGATCCCGATCCGGAGGATCCGGGCTATTTGAGGGCTACTTTTGATGAGGCCCGCATGAATCTGAATGAGGCGGGTGGCCCGTCAACTTCGGGGATCAAGGTGGTCGATTCGTCGGTTCCCGATCCGGCGGTTGTTTTCACGACCGATAGCTGGGATCCGGATACGGGGGCGATCAACGCGCCGCCGAGCAGCCTGGTTTTTCCGAGCAAGTCGCTTTCGATGAGTGTGACGGATCCGATGCCGTTGAACCTCACGGTCACGATCGAGTTCGGGGCGATCGGGAATGTGACCGGTAATTACAACAAGACGACCGGGGCGATGTCGTTGAGCATGCAGACGCATGCGTTGATCAAGGTTGAGGCGGCGGGTGGCATGAAGGTGCTGACCTGTGATGTGACCCCGATCCCGCTGGGTTTCTCAAGCAGCGGCCCGGACCTGGTTGATCCCGGTGAGAGCGGGGTGCGGCCGGCGAAGGACTGGAAGGCAGATGTTTTCGAGCCGACCGCCAGGGAAGGTGCCGTCACTTCATTGTGGAACGCCCTGCCCGCATCCACCGCGATCAGCGAGCCACTGGCTCCGGCAGCGACTTGCGCCGGGACCCTGGACAGTCTGGTTGGTGGCAAGGGCGGCTTCTGGCTTGGTGGAAAGGTCACCTTCACCAACGATCCGGTAGGCCCGACCGGACCGACGGGACCGACCACTCCGACCGGCCCCACGGGACCGACCACTCCGACCGGCCCCACCGGACCGACCACCCCGACCGGACCGACGGGACCCACCACTCCGACCGGACCCACCGGCCCGACCACTCCGACCGGACCGACGGGACCGACCGGCCCTACGGCCCCGACCAAGACAACGGCTATCTTCGACGGGAAGAAGCTGCACATCCTGCTGAAGTGCGGACCTCAGTACCGTCCGTCCTGTAAGAGCAAGGCAGCGCCGGTGACCGGCAAGAAGGGCAAGCCGATGGCCACTGCCGTCAAGAAGACGATCAAGGCCGGCAAGTGGGTCAAGGTCAGCTTCACGATCAAGAAGAAATACCGGGCGAAGGTGCTGGCCATGTCAAAGAAGACGAGCAAGCAGCTCTATGTCCAGCAGAAGATCGTCTCCAGAAAGATCGGCAACAAGAAGTTCAAGGGCAAGAAGCCGAAGGTCGTCTACCACCGCTACAAGGTGAGGACCGTCGGCTGACCAAAGCGGAGCAAACGTTGTGGAAAGGGCCCCTTTGCAAGGGGCCCTTTCCATATGACGGGCCACTTCGACCTACGATATTGCCGTGAAGAAAGTCCTCGTCATCTATGCCACCACTCACGGGCACAGCGCCCGGATCGCCGGTCGGCTCGGCGAGTACCTCTCGCAAGAGGGGCTGAGCGTCGAAGGCCATGAGGTGGCTCGACAGGACCGGCTTGACCCTGATCCTTACGAAGCAGTTGTGGTCATGGCTTCGATCCACGCCAGCCGATACCAGAAGAAGATGGCCGACTGGGTGAGCCGCAACGCGGAAAAGCTGGGTGGAAAGCCCTCTGCTTTTGCTTCGGTCTCGCTCAGCGCCGGCAGTGGGCTGGAACCAATCATTGAACAGAACCGGGAGTTCGCCCGTCGGTTTTTTGAGCAGACCGGTTGGACCGCGGACCGGATCGAGGTGGTGGCCGGTTGCCTCCAGTACCCGCAATACGGGGTGATCAACCGGTTCCTGATGAAGCGACTGGCCCGGAAGCAGGGCCTGCCGACCGACACCACGGCCGAACGCGAATACACCGACTGGGCCGCGCTGAAGGTATTTGCCGCAGATTTCGCCCGGGAACTGACCTGAACTCCGGCCTGCCCGGCCGTTCCGGCTCTCCCCTGAACCAATGGAAGGTTGCCTTTTACAACCCGAGCGGCACCCCCCAAAGTGGCTTTGTGAATGTTTATGGCCTCTGCGTCCCGGAGTAGACTCCGCTCGGATCGATGACGAGCAGAGATGAGAACGACCGGACCAGAACCCGAATGGCCGGTGAGCGAACCCAACTCGCATGGGTGCGCACAGGGCTGGCCGGAATTGCGGTCGGGGTCGGGCTGGCGCGAGTCGTCCCCTTGCTGGATGCCAATGCCACCGCCTGGCCTTATGAGGCCCTCGGCATCGCCTACTGCGTATTCGGGGTCGGACTGATCGGGTTCGGAGTCCAGCGGGGCAAGCTCTCGTCGGATCCAGACCCGGAGAAGCCGGCGGTACCGGTGAGCGGTGTCTTTCTGGCCGCCGGCGGGGTACTTCTGGGTCTGGCGACGATCGCGGTGGTTGCGCTCGCCCGCTGATCCCGTCGCCGGGCGACTACCTGTTCGCGTTCAGGCCGAAATCACCGAACGGTTCGTCCCTCTCCCGAACCGCCTGCTTGAAGCCTGCTTCGGCAGCCCGTTGCTGAAACGCATAACCCTCCGGTGTGTGGCGGGTGATGCCATCGAAAATGGTTCCCAGAATCTGCGTTTGATGAAGACCCTGGGCAAGAAGAGACTGGTTGACGAGCAGCTTCATCATTTGAAGCTGGTTCAAAGGCAGTTGGGCGATCCGCCGGGACAGATCTTCAACGGCCTGATCGAGCTCGTCCGCGGGATGGGATTCGATGGCGAGTCCGGCCTCAACTGCCTGCCGCCAGGTCAGGCAGTCTCCCGTGAAGAGCAGCCTTTTCGCCCTTTGTGCCCCGAGCCGGTACGCCCACATCGAGGTTGTCGGAGAACCCCAGACCCGGGCCGGTGGATAGCCGATCTTCGCGTCGTCAGCGGTCAGCAACAAGTCACTACAAAGGGCGAGATCGGTTCCGCCGGCCACACAAAAGCCATGAACCTTGCAGAGCACCGGCTTGCTGCAGTTAAACAGTGACATGAAAGCCCGCACGTTGCGGCTCATGCCGGCGTAATCAATCATCGGATCCCAGTTAGCGGAGGGATCGTGGTTGGCCGCCTGTACACGGGCATCCAAAGGTGACCCTGGTGGTGCGCCGGCCTCGCCGAAGCCTGCAACTTCCATTTCCTCGGCGCTCTCAACAAGGTCGTAGCCGCCACAGAAGCCGTTGCCCTTCCCGGAGAGGACTATCACCCGGACGGCAGGGTCCAGATCCAGCTTCTCGACAGACTCGGCCAGCTCCCGGATCAATTGCGGGGTGAGTCCGTTGCCGCGTTCCGGCCGGTTGAGGGTCAGCCGGCCAATCCCCTCCCCTGCCTCGCAGATGATCGTCTCCGGTTCGATCCGTCGATCGTATCCCGGTGCCCGGTCGGCAATACCTGCCAACTAGGCTTGACCATCGTGGAACTTTCCGTGGTGGCAGTCGGAGGTGTTATCAGCGTCGTGGCGGTCGCCCTGTTTTCCCGGCGTCTCGGCATTGCCGCCCCGCTCTTGCTCGTCCTCGCCGGCGTGGCCATCGGGACTCTGCCCCGGGTCTCCGCAACCGACATCGAACCGCAATGGATCCTTGGTGGGGTGCTTCCTCCCCTGCTCTACTCGGCGGCGATCAACATGCCGGCCACGGACTTCAGGCGCAATCTGAAGCCGATTACCGGGCTGGCGGTCATCCTCGTGCTGGCATCCACGGCGGTCGCCGGACTGCTCTTTCACAGCCTGATTCCCGAGATCGGGTGGCCCGCGGCTTTTGCCCTTGCCGCGGTACTCAGCCCAACCGATGCGGTCGCGGCGACCGCGGTCGGCCGGCGGCTCGGCCTGCCGTCCCGGCTGCTGGTGATCCTGGAAGGCGAAGGCCTTGTAAACGATGCCACCGCTCTCGTTCTGCTGAGAACGGCGGTCGCGGCAATGGGAGCGACGGTGACGGCGGGCGGGATGATCGGGGATTTTGCCCTGGCCGTGGCGGGTGCCATCCTGGTCGGAACGGTCGTCGGAGTTGTGAACGTCCGGGTCAGGCGCTGGATCAACGATCCGGTGATGAACACCGCGATTTCATTTGTTGTGCCGTTCCTGGCCTACATACCCGCCGAGGACTTCGGGTTTTCCGGGGTGCTGGCAGTGGTGGTTGCCGGGCTGGTAACCGGGAATCTGGCGGCCCGTCATCTCAAGGCTGAGGACCGGATCGCCGAGGAGACAAACTGGCGTACTCTCGCCTTCCTCATGGAGGGCCTGATTTTTCTGCTGATGGGGATCAGCCTCGAAGATGTGCTCGCCTACGCGGGTGACAAGGGATTCAGTATCGAACAGGCAATTCTGTTCGGCCTGCTTGCTGCCGTGCTCCTGATCGCCCTGCGGTTCCTCTTCGTCGTACCGCTGGTTGCCCTGATCCGCAAGGACGACGAGCGGGCGGCCGAGGCTCTTCCCCGGGTAAAAAGCTGGAAGGAGCACCTGGGACATGACGGTCTGAGCCGGCAGGTTGGTCCCCACCGGTTCCGGCGTCTTGAGCGACGCGTCGCTCGCGCCAGTGCGGACATCGACTTCCGTCTTCGGGAGTCGCTGGGTTGGCGGTCCGGGGCCGTACTCGCGTGGTCCGGCATGCGTGGAGCAGTGACCGTCGCGGCGGCCCAGACCCTGCCGCTGGACACGCCTTACAGAGCCGAGCTGGTGCTGATCGCATACGTCGGAGCGGCGGCGATGCTGCTGATCCAGGGATCCACCCTGCCCTGGGTTATCGGCAGGCTCAACGTTGAACCCGATTCTCCGGCAGAACTGGAAAAGCAGTCCCGGGCCCTGATCAAGGAGATCTTCGAGGCCGGCAATCAGGAGCTCGACCGACTGGCAGCCGAGCGGACGATGGATCCGGCGATAGTCGAGCGGGTTCGCAAGGACACTCTGCTTCAAGTGCCTCATGGCCGGATGCAGCCGGCCCTGGACCAGGCCCGCTCCACCTATATCGAGTTGAGGCTCCTAGTGATTTCCGCCGAGCGTGACCGGCTGCTCCACCATCAGTCAATCGGCACCTTTCCCGCGGCCGTGACCGAGAGCATGACGCGAATGCTTGACCTCGAGGAAGCCCGTCTGGAGCAGATCTCCGACACACATGACACCGGCTTTGTCTGACCGGCAGCCTCAAGCGGATCGAGCGGCGGCAAGCAGCAATGAGAGTTCAGACTGCATGCCATCGACAAGAGTCTGGACTTCCGGGGTCTGTTCCCGGTCGGCCGTGATGCCAATGTCGATGGAATTCCGATAGCTCATGATCGTCACATTGAGCCCGATTCCGTCGGAAATGATCGAAAGCGGGAACATTGCCTCCAGCTTCGCCCCGGCGAAGTACAGGTTAATCGGGGGACCGGGGACATTGGAAATGATCACGTTCCACGGCGGCCGGACGAATCGCCCCGAAAGCTGCGTGACAACGCGTGCGGCGCGCGCGTGGAGGGCCGGTGGCACGAAATCGGTCAGGTCACGAAGCGCTTCGGCGGGCAGCGCATCATGGCCCTCCTTGGCGACCTGCATGACCGAATGGACGTATTCGAGCCGGTCCACCGGTCCGTCGATGCTGGTCGGCAGTGGCGCGATCATGGCGGAAACCTTGTTGCCGAAGGTTCCCCGCTGGGCCTCGGTGCGGACCGAGACCGGGATCATGCCCAGAAGCGGTTCCCCAGGCAGCTCGCCCCTGTGGGCCAGATGTTCGCGGATCGCTCCGGCGACCAGGCAGATCACCACATCGTTCACCTTCACGCCAAAGGCGTTCTTGACTTCCTTGACTTCATCGAGTGAGACCGTCCCAAGGCCAAAGACCCGGTGGGGCGAAAGCGCCGCCCCGTAGGGACCGCGGGGGGCCTTCACCGGAGGCCTCTCGATTACTTCCTCCTCCCCGTCGCCGAAGCGGATCCTGGCCCGCGACATGATCCGGCTGATCCGTCTGCTGCCCGGGAGGCCGAAGGCTGCGACCGCCATGTCCACATGAGGCAGGACCGTGCCGAGGCGTTCGAGAATATTCAGCGGTGCCCGGGGTACGCCTCGGGCCCAGATCATCAGCAGGTCCCGCCCGTCGGGAGCTTCGGGCCGGATTTCCTCCTTCTCCGACGGGGTTGTCTGCCTTGGTTCCGGCGTGAGGTCATAGAGGGCGCTGAGAATCTCGCTGCCGGACATCCCGTCGATTGCCGCGTGGTGGGTCTTGGAGAGCAAGGCGATCCTTCCGTTCTCAAGACCGTGGATCAGGTAGATCTCCCAGAGCGGCCGCGAACGGTCAAGCCTCCGGGAGTAGATCCGCCCGACCTGCTCCACCAGCTGCTCCTGGCTGCCCGGGGAGGGCAGGGCGATCTCCCGGCAGTGGTACCCGATGTCGAAGTGTTCATCCCGGGTCCAGTAAGGCCAGTCGATGCCGAACGGGACCTCCACCAGCCGCTGCGTGAAGGGATCAATCATCGGCAGCCGGTCGAGAATCAGGCTCTTCAGGCTTTCGAGAGTCAGTTCACCTCCGGGGGCGGTGGAAGGATCAAGAATCGCCAGGCCACCTACATGCCCGTAATTCCGGTCGGTTTCAATCGCGAGAAACTGCGCGTCCAGTGAAGAAAGCTGTCTTAGCTCGGCCACTTCAGGCCGCCCGGAGTTCCTCGCTCAGCCGGAGCCAGACCTCCGAATCGAGGCCCATGCCGAGATGGCTGCTGCGAATCTCGATCTGCTTCGCAGCACTGTGAAGACAACCCTGGAATCGCACGATGTTGTCCTCCCGGGAGAAGAATGAGAGGAAACGGACGCCCTTCGGGAAGGGCCTGCTGTAAGCGATCCGCGTTTCGCGGCAGCAGTCACCCCGGGCGCAACTGCGACTGAGAAAGCCCGGAATCCCCAGTTCACCCAGGCTGCCGATCACGCCGATCCCGAACCAGACCCGGGGATGAAACTCAAAATGGTCGTTCAGTGGTGAGCCGAGGGTGACCAGGGTTTCGACCAGGTCCGGGCGCCTGACAGCGATCACCTTCCCCATCGCCCCTCCCCGGCTCTGCCCGACCAGAAGGGCCTTTTGACCGCTATCCCTGACTGCCGCCTCGAGGCGCTGCTCGATCGCTTCGATGGTGACCCGGGTGCAGTTCACATTCCAGTTGACGCCGCTTCTGACGGTGTTCCAGTCGCCCCGCTTCAGCCACCGCGCCATCGGGCTCAAGCTGGGATCACCAGCAAGAAAGCCGGGGATCAGCATCGCCGGACGGCCGTCCCCGGGTGGCGGTGTGGGCCATGTTCCTTCGTCCCGGGTTGAAACCCACTCGTCGTATAGCCGGTTGTGGGGCAGTCCTATCCGGTCGGCGATCCCTGTGGCGCCGTCGATCAGCCAGTTGGCACCGTCCCTGAGGGACAGTCCTCCCCTGATGAACGGCAACCCTCCCACAGGCGATTCCATGTGAGAAATGTTACCGAGTCATCGGACGGCTAAAACCAGGCGTCCTGCATTTCGAGCGTTGTGCGGTCAAGGCTAGCGAGTAGATCCAGCTGTGGTCCGGTTTTCGGCAGTTCAAAACGAAAGAAATATTGCGCTGCCTGACGTTTGCCCAGATAGAAGATCTCGTCCGACCCGATGGTAGCCAGATACTGATCGAGCCAGATCCAGGCGAGGACGATATGCCCGGCCGCCTCAAGGTAGACCGTGGCATTGGCAAGGGCAAGCTCGGGATCGCGATCGGCCCAGAGCCGACCGGTAGTTTCGGCCAGGCGGTCCAGCGCGCCACGAAGCGACGTGGCCAGCTCGGCGGCCTCTCCCCCAGCGGCCAGGGCTTCTTTAATCGTCCTGCTTATCGCCTGGTGGAGAGCACCGAAGGCGGCACCGCCCTGCATCGTCACCTTCCGGCCAAGCAGGTCAAGGGCCTGGATTCCATGGGTCCCTTCATGGATCGGATTCAGCCGGTTGTCGCGGTAATGCTGTTCAACGTCGTACTCACGGGCGTATCCGTAACCACCAAGGACCTGAATCGCCAGGGAATTGGCTTCGAGGCACCACTGCGAGGGCCAGCTCTTGGCGATCGGCGTGAGGATCTCCAGCAGGAGCGCTGCCCGGACCCGCTCCTCCTCTTTGGGCGCCGTCTGCTCTTCATCAACCAGAAACGAGCAGTAGAGCTCGAGGCCGAGCGCCCCTTCCACGTAGCTCTTCTGAGCGAGAAGCATTCGCTTGACATCGCTGTGCTCCGAAATCGGGATCTGGGCCTTCTGCGGGTCCTTCTCGCCCAGACGCCGTCCCTGGGGTCGTTCACGGGCGTATCTCAGCGACTTCAGATAGCCGGTGTAACCGAGGGCGGTGGCTCCCAGGCCAACACCGATCCGGGCCTCGTTCATCATGTGGAACATGTAGGCGAGGCCGCGATTCGGCTCGCCGATCAGGTAGCCGACCGCTCCGGGCATTCCTCCGGGCCTGTATTCACCCTCCCCGAAGCCAAGAACCGTGTTGACGGTTCCGCGAAAACCCATCTTGTGGTTGAGGCCAGCCAGAACGACATCGTTGCGCTCCCCGGGCCGACCGTCATCATCGACCAGAAACCGGGGAACGATAAAGAGGCTGATCCCCTTGACGCCCGCGGGAGCATCGGGAAGTTTCGCCAGAACAAGGTGGACGATGTTCTCGCCAAGCTCATGCGAACCGCCGCTGATCCACATCTTGCTGCCGAAGAGACGGTAGGTGCCGCCCTCCCCCGGTTCTGCCCGGGTCGCGATGTCGGCCAGGGAACTACCGGCCTGGGTTTCGGAAAGGCACATAGTCCCGAAGTACCGGCCCTCGACCATCGGTTTGACCCATTTCTCGATCTGATCCTCGGAGCCGTTGGCCAGCAGCAGGTTGGCGGCTCCGGCGGTCAGCATCGGATATGCCGCCGTACTCACATTCGCGGCGTGAAGCCAGGCGAAAATCGCACTCGAAATTGTCGCCGGTAGTGCCATACCACCGACCTGCTCCGGCATCGCCGCGGTGATCAGGCCGGTTTCCCGCAGCACCGCCATGGCCTCCGCCACCTCCGGGATCAATTTGACCTTTCCGTCTGCACCAATCGCAGGCTCGTTGAGGTCGGCCTTGCGGTTATGCGACTGGAAATGGCTCGCCGCAACCTGTTCGGCGAGTACCAGAATCTCGCTCCACTCCTCCTGGCTCTGCCCCTGAAACCGGTCTCGGTCGGCAAGGAGACCGACTTCGAGCCATTCGTTCAGGAGGAAGTCAATATCGCGCCGGGAGAGAATGTCGGTCATGCGGGAAGTTTCCCCCATGCGGGCGCTCCTGTGTCGGGGACGCGGCCGGCCTTGGATCGCACCTTTGAGCCTGCGAGCGGGTTCAGGAGTACAGTTCCCCTTCGAGGCCATCCGGCCTGAAACCGACATCCAGGGAGATTGACCTTGACGCTCCATCTGAACCGACTCCGACCCCTCCTGCTTGCGCTGGCGATGCTGCTCGCAGGCGCCATGCTTTTCGGGACCGCCCAGGTACCTCAGGCTGATGCCGCAGCCGGGATTTCCGCCAAGTCCGGCAAGGGACCAAAACAGGGGCCGGCCGGCCTCGGCTTCTACCAGC
>JBGAOF010000064.1:0-10335 GCA_044221915.1 Solirubrobacterales bacterium | reverse complement strand
GTGAGTCTCTCCCGGGTGGGGGTGACGGGGGTCGAGAAGGTAATCAGCATCGGCGAGGAAGGCCATTACCACGCCGAACTCGAATGCTATGTGGACCTTGCGCCCGACCAGGCCGGGGTCCACATGTCACGGTTCGAGGAGAACGTTTCGGAAGCGATCGAGGAAGTGGTGGCCTCGGGTGCGATGCGGGCCGAACAGCTCGCGGCGCGGATCGCCGAGCTGGTCCGGGTGCGTCAGAAAGGCCTGCGGGCGGAAGTCTCGATCAACGCACGCTACGCGGAAAAGACACCCGCTCCCGTATCCGGGATTGAAAACCAGGAGATCTACAACCTGCTCGGCACCGCGGTCGCTTCGGCCGGAGCCACCCGCACGGTGACCGGTGTCCAGGCCCAGGGAATGACCGCCTGCCCCTGCGCCCAGGAAATGGTCGCCGACCTCGCCCGGGACCGGCTTGCCGGGAAGGGGTACAGCCCGGACCAGGTCGAGGAAATCATCGAGACGGTGCCGATCGCGACCCACAACCAGCGCGGCATCGGCACCCTTTGGATCGGCCACAGCGATCCCGAAACTGAGCTTGACGCCCGCGACCTGCTGCGCCTGGTGGAGAGCTCGATGAGCTCGGAGATCTACGAGCTGATGAAAAGGCCGGATGAGATGTCGGTGGTGGTGAAGGCGCACAGCCAGCCCCGTTTTGTGGAGGACTGTGTGCGGGAGATGATCCGGCAGGTGACCGAGGCCTACCCGGACCTGCCCGGGGACGGCTTCGTCATGGCCCGGCAGGAAAACCTGGAGACGATCCACCGCCACAACGTTGTCGCGGAACGCTTCGGCCTGCTTTCCGACCTGCGCGAGGAACTCACCGGGTCCGCCCACAGTCGAAGCCACCTCACGATGAAGGAGTGGCTGGAACTCGGTTGAGTGTTCCCGCCCGGCGCGGCCTTGCTAGGCCGGGTCTTTCTTTGTGAGCTTCGTTTCCCGGTTGCGCTGCTCCTCGATCCTCTTGCGAAGGCCGAAGAAGTAGTCGAAGCCACTGACCACAGTGGCAATCAGCGCGAGGTAGACAAGGATGTCAACCCAGACCGGTGCCGGGTTGAAGATGATCAAGGCGAAGACGGCGGCGATCTGGAGCACTGTCTTGACCTTCCCCATCCAGCTCGCGGCGATCACCACGCCCCGGTCGGCGGCGATCGACCGCAGCCCGGTGATCGCGAACTCCCGGGCGATGATCACCATCGCCACCCAAGCCGGCAGGCGCCCCAGCGAGACCAGCGAAATCAAGGCAGCGGTGATCAGCAGCTTGTCGGCCAGCGGATCCATCAGCTTGCCGAAGGTGGTCACCGAATCCCGCGAGCGGGCGATGTAGCCGTCGAGCCCGTCGGTCAGGGCCGCGAGGGCGAAAACAACCGCTGCCAGCATGTCCCCGTTCGGGGTGCCGTCCAGCAAAGCGACCACCACCACCGGCACCGCCAGGATGCGGAGCAGGGTCAGGACGTTGGGGAGGTTGAGCGGTACCACAGGATCGGCCCGCGGATGCCGTTCAGGCTCCGGTCTTGGACTTGGCCTTGGCTTGTTCGTCCAGTTCAGCCCTGGACTCCTCGTACTTGCTGTCGTCACCCTTGCCGCCACCCAGCGAGTCCTTGAAGTTACGCATGCCCTGACCAACTGACTTCGCGGCCGCGGGGATTCGTTTCGGACCGAGAATCAAGATCACGATGACCAGCACAATGATCAGTTCGACGGGACCTATGTTCGGCAGGAAACCCATGGCCACCTCCTAGTGTACGGACCATGACTGAATCTGACCGCCTGAAGCGGCTTGAAGCACTCGAGCTGTCAATCACAGAGTGCCGCCGGTGTCCCCGCCTGGTTGCCTGGCGGGAAGGGGTTGCCGCCAATCCCCCCAAACGCCACCGCGGGGAGACCTACTGGGCCCGGCCGGTGCCGGGTTTCGGGGACCCCGAGGCGAGCATCCTCGTTCATGGCCTGGCCCCGGCAGCCAACGGTGGCAACCGCACCGGCCGGGCGTTCACCGGTGACCGTTCCGGCGACTGGCTTTTTGCCGCGATTCACCGGGCCGGGTTCTCGAACCAGCCGGAGAGCATCAGCCGCGACGACGGCCTTGAGTTGAGCGACATCTTCATCAACGCCGCGGTCCGCTGTGCGCCCCCGGACAACAAGCCGAGCCCGGCCGAACGTGACAACTGCGCCCCTTGGCTGGAGGGGGAGCTCAAGCTTCTGGAGAATGTCAGGGTGGTGGTCGCCCTCGGCAATTTCGCCTGGGAGGCGATGTTGCGAACGGTCCGTCGCCTGGGCGGGGAGGTGCCGAAACCAAAACCGAAGTTCGGCCATGGGGCCGAGGTCACCCTGGGGGCTCCGGCATCCGGCCGTTGGACCGGCCCGGACGGCTGGATCATGCTGGGCTGTTTTCACCCCAGTCCGCTCAACACCCAGACCGGGCGCCTGAGCGCGGAAATGCTCGACAAGATCTTCAGCCGGGCCCGGGTACTGGCCGGCAGCGGCCCACCTCGGCCGGGTTGAAAGGAACTGACGTTGACTTGACCTTGGGGCGAGGCATGCCAGAATGTCGGCATGGCAGGGGAAAGAAAGGGAGGCTCCTTGCGGGGCAGAAGCGGACGAATCGCCGCGATCGGCACCGTGACAGCCTGCGTTTTTGTTTTCGTGGTGGCACCTGTTGTTGGTGACGGCCTGAACAGCAAGCCGGTTCCTGTTCCCGGGTCAGTCGCAGCAAGCCATCCGGCGACGAGCCTTCAGGTGGCCGGGGCGCGGGGCCTTGGCGGGGCCTCGGCTGGTGTCTCCTCGACCAGCAGCAGCTCAAAGGCGGGGCTGCGGAGGATCACGGTCAGGTCACGGATCACAAATCAGGAAATTCTCACCGAGGAAGGCAAGGGCACCTTTGTCGGGATTCGATGCCCGGCCGGGTCGAAGGCGATCTCCGGCGGGGTCTTGACCAAGTACATCAACCTGCTGGTCTCCTCGTCAGCGCCGAACAATCCGCTCACCCGGAAATACACACCGGGTGTCTGGTGGTTGACGGTCGTCAACGTGAACGTGGACGGCAACGGCGGCACTCTGCCCTGGCAGGGGGTCGTGAACTGTCTCTCCCCCGCCCGGGTGGGCACCGGCTGATTCCCCGGGGGGGAAGTCTTCAGGTGCCGCTTTCCTTTTCGCGCCTGTTCCGCTCCCGCTCGAAGGGATCGACCCTGAACAGGATCAGCCAGAGCAGGGGAGTCCAGCCGCCGAGCAGCAGCCCGAGCGGTGCGGTCAGCACGAACACGGCGGTCATGTACAGGGAGGTCTTGAATGAATTACCCAGGGCCCAGTCCCATCGCGGGTCACCCAGTCGGTGCTTGATGATGACCCGGATCATCAGCGCCTGCGACAGGCCGAGCAGGGCCAGGTTGAGGATGTAGAAGACGGTGCTGAGCCTGACGTCGCTGCCGTACTCGCCGATCAGCTGGCTGGAGAAGGGCAGCAGCACCACCCAAAACAGGTAGAGCATGGTCATGCCCATCATCGCGTTGTCATATTCGTTGACCATCCGCATCAGCCGGTGATGGTTGATCCAGTAGATCCCGATCACCATGAAGCTGATCGCAAAAGCGAACAGGTCGGGCCACAGGCTTCCCAGTTCATCGATGAAATCAGCATTCGAGGTCATCCCGGTGGGAACCTCGATCTGCAGCACCAGCAGGGTGATGGCGATCGCGAAAACCCCGTCGGTGAAAGCGAGGATCCGGGAAAGATCCCGGCCTCGCTCTAGCGAGGGCAGGCCCCTTGATTCGGCTGGCCCCTCCGCCTCCCTGTCGTCCGATTCTTCCACGCACCAATCCTGCCAAGCGGCTCGGACGAACCCATCAACCCCTTCCCGCCTACAATGCCCCTCCAGCGCCGACGTAGCTCAGTTGGTAGAGCACTTCACTCGTAATGAAGGGGTCAGCGGTTCGATTCCGCTCGTCGGCTTCACTTCCCAAGCCATCGGGAACAATGAGGCGTGCGAGATTCACCTTTGGTGCAGCAGCCATTTCAATTCCGATTGGTGATCTCGGCGGGGCCGGCTGCGGGTTCTTCGATTTCGCCGAAGAGTTGGACGTAGGGTTCGTAGCGGTACTTGCGAAATCGCTTTTGGCCGGTGGTTTCCTTGAGGATGCCGATCTCCTCCATCTTCTTGACCACGCCATTTGCGGTGGCGAATGAGGTTGACATGGTTTCGGCAGCGCGGTTCACGTCGACGATCGGGCGCCTGAATAAAGCCGAAAGGAGCGTCAAAGCGCGCGGTCCCAGGTTCTGCTCCAGGACCATCTGCCGGTGCTTTTCCCGCAACTCGAAGATTCGCGTTGCCGTTTTCGTTGCTTCGGCTGCCGTGTCCTTGACGCCTTCAAGGAAAAAGCGGATCCAGCCTTCCCAGTCGCCTTCGCGCCGGACGGCAGTGAGACGGTCGTAGTACTCAAGCCGGCGCAGCATGAAGTAGTGGCTCAGGTAGAGCAGGGGTCTAGCTAGCACCTCGCGCTCGACAAGGAGAAGCGTGATGAGAAGGCGACCCACTCTTCCGTTTCCGTCCAGGAAGGGGTGAATCGTCTCGAACTGTGCGTGGGCGAGACCTACCTCGATCAGGGTCGGGAGCTGCCGGGGTTCGTGTAGAAAGCCCTCAAAGGCACCGAGGGCTGTTTTCATCTCAGGCACCGACGGCGGGATGAATGCCGCGGTCGCAAGAGTCGCCCCCTTCGGTCCGATCCAATTCTGAGTTCGCCGGAACTCTCCCGGCGTTGCGGTTGACCCTCGGCCATCCTCGAGAAGCACCTCGTGGATCTCCCGGATTAGCCGGAGTGACAGGGGAAGCGAGTCAAGGCGACTCAGCCCGTAGTTCATCGCGGCGACGTACCGGACAATATCTTGGACATCAGTAGCCGGTTCGGAGGCCGGCTCAAGTTCTTCCTGAAGGAGATCATCGAGCGAGCTCTGTGTACCTTCGATCTGGGAGCTGAGTACGGCTTCCCGCCGCACGTACATCCCCACAAACAAGTCCGGATCAGGCACCACAGCCATGATCCCGTCCAGCCTGCCCAAGGCAGTATCGGCCTCCGAAAGGGCACGGACCATTTCCGGAGTGAACTCAAGCTGTGGGTCTGGCGGGAGCGGCTTGGGAACGAAGGTTGAATATTCGGCTGTGGGCTCACGAACGAACCGTCCCGCTCTTTCTGACTTGGGGGCCATAGCCTTATTATAGTAATGGGTCAGATTCTAAAATAAGAGGCCTTGCGTGCGGATCCTGTTTCACGAGGCGAAAATAAGACCAGCTACGGCCATCGCTCCTTTCAGGAACCGGGCGCTTCCTGAAATAAGTCCGCGAAAGCCGAGTAGTCCGCGGGCCGGTACGCCATCGGGAACAAATCGGGAACATTGGAACTGACCCGTTTCTTCGACCACGGTGGCCGGATGACCGGGTCAGTTCCAGCTTCACTGCGCTTGGGAGACATCGCATCCTTTGGCTCGCGACCGGGTTTGGGTAGCGCGGCCTCGACCGCGACTGTTGCAATTTTCGAACGGAGTCGGATAGCTTGCGACAATTACCGATCGATCAGCGGTAAGGCTGATCCCCTACGCCACTAGGCTGGCAGACAGGCACGAATAACTATGTTGAGCACTGGGACGAGGCGCAGGGTCGCCGCCGGCTTGGCCGGGTCGCTGTTTTACCTGGTCATCCTTCTCGGGATGACCAGCGGGGCCCAGGCCGCCAACCTGGCGGTCACAAACCATGATGGTGGCAACTCGCCCGGCAGCCTCGCCGCGGCGATCACCCAGGCCAACTCGAATCCATCGGACGAGGACGTGATCACCTTCGCGTCCGGAGTGACCGGGGCGATCGTGCTCACGGACGACCTTCCTGCCCTGACCGGTCCGGTGAAAGTCACCGGACCTGGATCCCAAGAGCTCACAATCGACGGAAGTGACGTCAGCTACAGGCGAATCTTTCAGACAAACGCGGACCTGGAACTGAGCGGGCTGACGCTTCAGAATGGGTCGAATGTCAACGGCGGCGCGATCAGCTCGACTTCGTCCGACCTGGCCCTGAACGACGTCACCGTGTTCCAGTCCCGTTCCATAACCACGACCGGAAAGGGCGGCGGGATCTATGTCAACGGGGGCACCCTCTCGATTGAGGACTCGACGATCGAACGCAACCTCGCTCCCTCCGGCGGCGGCATCTGGGTTGAGGGAGCCACGAGTGTTTCGATCGCGAATACCCGGATCATCCTGAACGACGCCCACTACTTCTTCGATCCGGGCTTCGATCCAGCGATGAACAGAGGCGGTGGCCTGCGGGTCGAGGACAGCGGGTCGCTGAACATCAAGGATTCGGTCATCTCGTCCAACACTTCAGATTCCGACGGGGCCGCCTTTTTCGTCGATCAGGTTGACAAAGTCGATATCTCCGGCACAACCGTGGCCGAGAACGAAACAACCGCCATCTCTGGCCCGATCGACGTCCCGGTCTACGGCACCGCCCGAATCCTCGCCGACCACACGACCGTCACCGATTCACAGATCTCGCGCAACTACGCCCCCGCCCTGTCCGGGCTCCAGGTAATCGGCGCCGCGACGATATCCCGCTGCCTGATCGACGGCAACTCTGGCGGGTTTAACACCGGCCTTACCCTGGGGGAATTCGACGGAAACCCATCGAATATCACCGCGACGGTCGCCAACACGACGATAACCGGGAACTCGGGCGGGGGCATGGCGGTCGGTCTGAGCAGTTCGATCAAGAGTCTGAAACTCGATTCCTCGACCATCACCGGGAACACGATCATGTTCCCCGTTTCTGTGGCCGCCAACGGTGCAGGACTGATTCAGATGACCGGAACCGCCACCGTCACCAGTTCAATCATTTCCGGAAACGATCCGGCCGACGTCACCGCGCTCGCCAAGGTCCCGGAGTCCATCCAGCCCGACACCGATTTCGGTGGATACGTCGAAGGCTCCTACAGCTTCATCGGCAACTCGAGCGGTCGCAAGTTCAAGGATCTGGTCGCGGGGTCCAACCTGAGATCGGTCAATCCGAAACTCGGGCCGCTCGCCTATGAAGGCGACGCATCGCTGCAGTCGATGGCCCCCGAAAAGGGCAGCCCGGTCATCGATCAGGGTCGCAGCTCACTCGCAACCGACCAGATCGGCAACAGGCGCACGGTCGACCAGTGGGCCACGCCGAACGCGAGAGGCGGCGACGGCACCGACATCGGCGCGATGGAACTTCCCAGTTTCGGCCCGCCCCCGAACCGGTTCAGTTTCGGCAAGCTCAAACTGAACCGGAAGAAGGGGACCGCCACCCTTCAGGTCAAGGTCCCGTTTTCCGGCAAGGTCATGTTGCTCGGGTCGAGAACCACCAAGGCCTCGAAGAAGACCACGGTCCGCAAGGGAACCTTGGCCCTGACGATCAGGGCCAAGGGCAAGGCCGCCAGGCAACTGAAGAAACAGGGCAAGACCCGGTTGAAGGTCCAGGTCAAATACACGCCGACCGGCGGAACCCCCAAGACCAGGTCAAGGTCCGTGAAGCTGATCCGTTCGAAGTAGCGGGGCCGCCGACGCGGCGCCGGCCAACGGCCGGAGACGGCGCCTTGGGGTCAGGCCTCCTGGGAGAGGCGGTACTGGATCTCGATTTCGTTGCGGATCTGCTTGCGGAGGCGATCTTCGAGGGCCTGCTTCCGGCCCGCCTTGCCGCCCCGGCTTTCCTGGGCTTTGGCCAGCTTCCCCAGGAGCTTGTCGGGGAAGCCCTCGACCACCAGGAGACCGACCCCGAGCTGGGCGGCCGCTTCCCTGATCCAGCCGGAAATTGAATCCCTGGCCTTTTCGTCCACGAAGTAGATCTCGCACTTCGCCCGTTCGCGGCCCGGCCTGGACTTGATAGCTGCGAACCTGAGAATGTCCTCGGTGACTTTCGGCAAGTCGATACTTCCCATCTCACCGACATGCGCATTGATCTCAACCATCCTGCTGCCGGTGGAATTGACTCCGTCAAGCGGATAATCGAAGTTCCCGAAATCGACGGTCTGCCTTTCAAGGCTCTTGTAGCCGGGCTTCTCGCGAAGGATTTCCAGAGCCTTGCCTGCCGCCTCGTGGTGAAGCTCGGTCAGGGAGCGACGCTTCTTCTTGCTCTTCGAATCCTTCTTTTTCTTGCCCATGGCTGACCTTTTTATCGAATCAGCAAGAGAGCCGTGCTGACCCGGGCCAGGCCAGACCGGCGCGGCTCGGGACCAACCCTGGACCCGGCGGCGACATCCTCGGTCCGGGGATCACGGTAGCCAGCTTCATCCTCCTGCCAAAGATCCTCGGACTGGTGATCTACCGGTTGGTGACCAAACCTGAACGGCTCCTGAAAATCGGCTCCCGGTCAGGAGAAATTCAGGCCTTCCAGCGCAAACTCGATCTATCGGAAAAGCGCCGGCTCCGGTCGGCCTCGACAAGAAGGAAAACATGACAGCAAAGATCAAGAAGACACTCGCCGCCCTCCTCGCTCTGGCAGCCCTTGCCCTCGGTGGCGCGGCGATCGCCTCCGCGACGAACGGCGGCTCGAACAGCGGTCAGAATGCCCAAGAGAAGGCCGAAGGCAACGAGCCGGGCCCGGATGCCACCGAGAACGAATCCGGTCCCGAAGGAGCCGATGACCAGGGAGCCGATGACAGCCAGGAGGCACCCGATGCCGGAGAGGCCGTCTCCGCGGCAGTTGCCGCAAAGGCCAAGGCTGCGGCGGTGGCCCGGACCGGCGGCACGGCCCAGGAAGTGACGGCCGAGACCAACGACGCGCCCGAAAAGGGTGACAGTCAGGACCCGGGCGAGCAGGCGGCTCCTGCCGGGACCGCGTACGAAGTCGACCTGACCAAGGGCGGCAAGGAGTTCAAGGTCTCGCTCGACAAGCAGTTCAACGTGCTCCAGGTGGACCAGGAGCAGGCTGACTGACCCGGTTGCCGGGTCGAGAGCGCCAGGAAGCCCGGGCCCCCAGGGCCCGGGCTTAGGTGGTCCCGGGGCGGACGAATGCGGGGTCGCCCCCGGCGTTGACCGAGGCCTCGCCGGAGCGGGAATCGCCGGGACCGGGTCAGAACCCGAGGACTATCAGAGCCACTGCGGTGACGATCACAAGGTCGGCGATTATCACCCACTTCACCCACGGTGGCATGCCGCTCCTTGCCGGTGCCGACTCCAGGCCTGAATCAACCGAAGCCTCGGCCTGTTCGAACTCTTCGAACTCCCGCTTCAGTTCCTCCGAGGAGTCCGCCATCGGCTAGCTGTTCGCTCCCTGACCGCCAGGAACACCCTGGGACTTGAGACCACCGACTTTGATGTCGAACTGGGCGTTGCCATCCTTGTCGACCGAAGTGATGGTGATCTTCATGTCATACACACCGCCCTGCTGGTCTTCAAGCGAGCAGACTTCCGACTGTCCGACCTCCGCCTTCAGGTCTTCCGGACAATCGATTGAGGCCGGCTTCTCGCCGTACTTTCTGGCCAGCGACGCCGAGGACTGCTTTTCCAGTTCGCTGGCGCTGACGGTCTTGTCCCCCACACTGACCTCCGCCTGACAGGCGGTCAACACGAGCGCGGCGGCGGCCACCGACAGGGCAAACAGACTGCGAAGAGGCAAATTCATGGCCTTACCCTAGCGGCGAAGCCGACGGTCGGCCGGTTTCCCGGAGGGACTCCTATCCGGAGCCGAGCAAAGCGGCCACGGCGAGGGCGATCTGCCGGCCGCGCTCGGTCAATGCGTATTCGGTGTGCGGCGGTCGGCCGGGGACGGTCCGGCGTTCGAGGATCCCCACCGATTCGAGATGCTCAAGCCGGTCGGAAAGGGTGGTTGGCGAAACGCCCGGCAGGGACTGCCGGAACTCGTTGAACCGGGAGGCGCCGCTGGAACAGGCGTAGATAGTTGCCATGGTCCAGCGGCGCTCGAAAACCACTGCGGTCTCCCGCAGCTCGGCGGGTACCGGGCGGCAGCTGTTACAGCGACTGGACATCGAGGGCGCTTCCAGCGGGCTCAAGCGCCAGTTCGATCACTTCTTCAACGCTGGAAACCGGATGGAAGTTCATGGCCGCGCGAACTTCTTCCGGCACATCGTCGAGATCGGCCTTGTTGCGGAAGGGCAGGATCACCTCGGTCAGGCCTGCCGCATGGGCGGCCAGCACCTTCTGCTTGAGCCCGCCGATCGGCAGCACGCGGCCCTGAAGGGTCACCTCGCCGGTCATCCCGACGGTGTGCTTCACGGCGCGGCCGGAGAGCAGCGACGCGAGCGCGGTCGTCATCGTGATGCCGGCGCTCGGCCCGTC
>JBGAOF010000063.1:0-10629 GCA_044221915.1 Solirubrobacterales bacterium | reverse complement strand
CGGGTCGTCCACCTTGGTCACCTTGTAAAGGGCGTAGAGGTTGAAGTACCCCCAGATGGTTCCCGGCCGAATCCCGCGTTCGCCGGTCCGGAGCCTGCGGTTGAGCAGCCGGGCGCCGGCCACGGTCAGGCGGGCGTTGCCGCTTTGGGTCAGCTCGCCTGCCCTGCGGTTGAACCTGCGTTTGCCGCCGTTGACCCGCAACAGGGTGAGGCTTCTTCCTCCGATGGCTGCCTTGAGGAGTGCCGGCCGGCCGGGGGCCGAGACAACTCGGAAGTCGCGGACGGCCAGGGCATGTCGGCCGTGGGTGAGCCGGATCCCGCCCTTCAGCCGGATTCGGGCGGTCTTCCCGTACCGGACCTTGCGGACCGGGAAGGCCGGCCGGCCGGTCAGTGAGTTGGCGGGCCTGATCAGGCTCTGGCGAAGGCCGCTGCGCCGCCAGGCCTGGCGGGTCTGGCCATGCGGAGAGAGGTAAAGCTGGCCGTCAAGGTCGATGATCGGCCCGGTCGGGTTGGTCGAGACGCAGGGTTCAAGAACTGCCGCGCCGGCCGGCCCGGGAGAAAATCCCGGACCGGCGGCGAGCGAGATCAGACCGGCGAGCAGGACCAGCCCGGACCGGCGTATCAAGGACCTTGATTTCAGGGGTGAACCTCGATCGTGACCGGATCGAGAGTGGTCCCGGCCGGGTAAAACTGCGAGCACTTGTCGAGCTCGCCGCTGCCGCAGACCGCCTGGGATCCCGCCAGGGTCAGCTTCGGCTCAACCCCGGTCCAGGCCTGGACCGTGTCTTCGCCGGATCCGGTGCGCGAGACCTTGCCGGTGATGTCGATGGTCGCGATCGTGACGTGCTGGGAAGGGATCCAGTTCCCGCTCAGATTGTTGTCAACATCGGCATCGATTCTCGAGTTGCTGCCATCGATGATCACGGTCGGGTTGGAGATCGCCACGCGGAATCCATGGGTCGGATTGCAGATCAATGCGGTGCCGCTGGTCGCGAGGACAGCCTTGTCATCCGCGAGGTTGCCATTGGTCCCGCTGTCCGTGTACCGGAAGCCGTCCGCAGGGAAGTTGAAGCCGCTGTAGGCGGGCGGAGACCCGGTCGTCGTCGCCCCATCGAGCGCGTGGACGGTGCCGTTGAACATCGTCACGTAGTTCCGGAACGACTGCTTGAAGCCCCAGGCGAGGCTGGAAGGTCCGGTCGCGCCGGGGGCGTTGGTGAACTCGGGCGGCGGGCCGGCCGGGGTGATGTTCCCGGCGACTTTCACCACCGCCTCGACATTGCATTCGGCGAGGTAGGGGTCGATCACCGGGCAACCTTCGGAGTTCGGGTAGACCTCGCAACGGTCAACCGAGCCGACTTTGAACCTGATCGAGAACCTGCCGATGGTGCCGGACGGAACATGGCTCAGACCGAGCAGCTGGCGCACCCTGGCGGCCGCCTTCGGGGTCAGTGAAAGCTTCGCCCCGGAAACGCGGGCGGTCTTCAGCAGTCGATCGATCTTGGCCTTGCCCCGCGCCTGAAAAACGTTGATCCGCTTGCCGCCGAGCTTGCCGCTGATCAGCGAACGATTTGCCTTGATCGTGGCGATCAGTCCGGTGATCCGGGCCACCCGGCTTTCGTTGCCGAGTTTGATGCCACCGGCCAGTCCGCTCGAAACGACCGGATCGAAGGACCCCTTGCGCGCGGCACTGGCCAGCCTTGCCCCCTTGCTGCCGAGCCGCTTCACTACCCGGGCCGGGGCGATTGCCGAAACCTTTCCGGCCTTGCCGGAAGCAATGCTGAGGGTCGCCGACCCCTTGGTGGGCTCGGCTGCCCCCGACATTGCCGGCGATACGGCCAGCATCAGCGTGATGGCAGCGACAAGGAAAACGATGGCCGCCAGAACTCCTCGGCCGGATGGAATGTGGGAAATCATCGCTGCTGAAACTCCTTGGATTGGTGAGGGGAAGGGAACAAACCTTGAGTTAGGGTTACCTTATTTCGCAGAATAACAGGGTGGCACTTAGCCTTGCCTAATGGCGGTCGATCCACTCCACATGAAGGGCCGCGCGGCCGTCGCGCTGAACGAGTTCGGCCTCGACACCCCATACGTCGCTGATCAACTGTGTCGTTAACACCTGCTCCGGGGTCCCGGTTGCGATCGTCCGCCCGGAGGACATGACGACCACCCGGTCGGCGATCGCCGCGGCCAGGGCCAGGTCGTGGACGATGAGCACAACGCCCAGGCCCTCGGAGACAAGTTCCCGCATCATTTTCGAGATCGCTGCGGTGGCACCGAGGTCGAGCTGGGCGGTCGGCTCATCGGCAACCAGGACCGGGGCTCCCTGGGCCAGCGCGATTGCGATCTGTACCCGCTGCATCTCGCCGCCAGAGAGCGTTCCGAGATCACGCTCCTCGAAGCCCTCCATCCTTGCTCTGGCAATCGACTCCGACACTACTTCGCGGTCCTCGGACGTCAGCCCCTGAAGCGGCTTGAGGTGGGTAGAACGGCCGATATTGACCGCCGACCGCACGGTCACCCCGGCGGGAACCTGGGCCCGCTGGGGCACATAGGCCCGGACTCCGGCCAGGCGCCGCCCGCGTAGCGAGGCGAGGTCGATCCCCATCCAGCGGACCTCCCCCCCATCCGGCCTCCTCAACCCGCAGAAAGCCCTCGCGAAAGTTGACTTGCCCGCCCCGTTCGGTCCGACCACGGCGACCAGCTCTCCCCTTTCGAGGACGAGACTGCAGGATTCAAGAATCCGCTCCCTGCCGATCGTAACCTCCACGTCCCGAGCCTCAAGCAAGGGAGCCTGGCGGTCGAAATCCGGTCCCTGCCGGCCGAATATCATCAGACCGCCTTCCTGAGCAGCCACAGGAACAGGGGCACCCCGAGGATGACCAGAAACGGCCCCACCGGCATCTCGACCGGGGCGGCGATCGTCCGGGCGAGGGTGTCACCCGCGGTCAGAAGCGCGGCTCCCGCAAGGGCGGAGACGGGAATCACGAACGTGTGGTTGTTGGTCCCGCCGAGCAGTCGCACAAGATGAGGGATGACCAGGCCGAGAAAAGCAAGCAGGCCCGCGATGGCGGCCGCGGCCGAGGCGAGAATGGCGGCGGCCAGGGCCGCGACAAGCCGGGTCCGGCGGGGCCGCGAGCCCAGTGACGCCGCAACGTCATCACCGAGCATCAGGCGGTCGAGTGGCCGGATCATGAATGCGGCAAGCACGAACCCGACCGCAAAATACGGCCAGATCTGTTTCAGGTTCTCCCAGCCGGAGGAAGTCAGCCCGCCGACCAGGAAGAAGATCGCATTCGGGACCCGGTCCGGATAGGCCGACATCAGGCCGGCCGTCCCCGCCGAGAAGAGCGCCGCGATGGCGATGCCGGCAAGAATTACCCGGGTGATGTTGCCGCCGCCCCGGCCGGCGAAACCGATCAGGAAGACCATGCCCGCCGCCAGCAAACCGAAGGCAAGCGCGGAGATCGGCAGCAGGGCGGCGCTGGCCGGGCTGAGCAGGATCACCAGCATCGCACCGAAGCCTGCCCCACCGGTCACTCCGATCACATCCGGCGAGGCGAGGGGGTTGTTCAGAGCCCCCTGAAGGCAGGCCCCGGCCACGCCGAGAGCAGCCCCGACCACGATCGCCTCGACCGTCCGTGGCAGACGAAGTACTTCGATGATCTGCTGGCTTGTTTCAGGCACCTGCCCCCCGAACAGGGACCTGAGTACTTCACCGAAAGGGATGTGGACGGCCCCGAAGGCAAGCGAGGCACAGGTCGCCGCGATCAGAGCGACCAACATCCCGGCGGCAACGGCGACTGGCCGCACCCCAGTCAGATCGCTCCCCCGGGTTCTTCCATTTTTCCGGCTGCCCGTGTTCCTCAGCCGGTAATGAAGTCCCGCCGGACGGACCTGATCACAGCCCCGACATCGGGGCCGGACTGAAGCAGCTCGTTATCGACCGAGACAAACACCTTGCCGTTCTTCACGGCATTGGTGGTCTGCCAGGCCTCGTTGTTCTTGATGAACTCGACCACCTGACTCATGTCGTCGGTGGATCCGTGGGGGACGACGACTATCCGGTCCGGATTTTCTGCCACCACGATCTCGTCCGAGAGCCGGACGAAACCGCCCGGCTTGCTGGCCCCGCCGTCGACCAGGTTGCCACCGGCGAGCTTGATGATCTGCCCGCCCCAGCTGTTCTTCAGGAATGCCATTGCCGTGGTGCCGACACCGAGCACGACCAGCACCTTCGGCCGGCTCCCGCTGAAGTTCGTTGCCTTGCGGATCTGGCCGCGGATGGCGCGGTTCACGGCGTTTATCCGGTTCGAGCGCTTGAGGACCCTGCCGATCTTCGCGACCGAGCCGTAGACCTGGTTCACGTTGAGCGGATCGGCGTCCACCACCTTTATCCCGAGCCGCTCCAGCGCCGGCGTGCCCTTGCTCCAGCGAGATGAGGTGAACACCACATCCGGCTTCATTTTCGCCATGACTTCGAGGTTAGGGCCGTTGGGATGGCTGAGGGTGAGCACCCTGGTATTCCGGAGGGACTGCGGCAGCCTCTTGAGCCCACCGATGGTCTGGCCGATCGCAACCGGCTTGACACCGAACCTGACCATGGTCGCCGCCGCAAACGGACTGATCGCGACCACCTTCTGCCGACCGGCCGCCTCGGCCCGGGGGGCCGTGGCCGCAAGTCCGGCCAGCAGGGCAAGGGCCAGTGCCACGACTCCGAGCAGGCGGGTGGTTCGGGGCGTCGGGGCTGCGGCGAGGTTGGGCATTTGGTGCAGAACTCCTTCGAGGGGTAGGCAAGTAACCTGTTGAAACACAGCGCGGCGACAAAGTCTTGGCCCTGCCGGATTTCCCGACGCTGAAGTGGGAATAGGGTACCCTAACTTCCTTTTCCAGCACCCTAACGTCCGAGTCGAAAGCGAGACCCGTTGCCCTCCGAGACACAGCTCGATCCGAAACTGAAGGCTGCCGTCGGCCCTCACGATGTCACCCCCGGGACCGCTGCTCCCGACGTCGCCCCGATCGCCCGCGGCGGCCGGCGCCGCAACGCCGCGGAGGAATCCCGCACGATCATCGCCAACTCCACCCACGGCACCCTCGGATCGCTCAGCGACGACGGAACCCCCTGGGCATCCCTGGTCACCTACGGGGTGATGGCCGACGGCTCCCCCGTCTTCTGCCTCTCCACCCTGGCCGAACACGCGCGCAACCTGGAAAAGAACCGGCAGGCTTCCCTGATGGTCGCCGACCCCTTCCACAGCGGCGAAATCCTCGCCGGTGGCCGCGTCACCCTGGCCGGCCGGGTGCGCCGGGCCAACGAGCACCCGGATGCCGATCTGGCCCGGGAAGCGCACCTGGCAGCCATCCCGTCGGCAGCGATGTACGCCGATTACAACGACTTCTCATTCTGGATCCTCGATGTCGAAAGGGTCCGCTGGGTCGGTGGCTACGGACGCATGGATTCGGCCACGGCCGGGGAGTACCGGGAGGCAGAGGCGGATCCCGTGCAGCCCCTGGCCGGCGACGCTGTCGCCCACCTCAACTCGGACCATGCTGATTCCCTGCTGCTGATGGCCCGGGCCTTCACCGGAATCGACGATGTGACCGGTGCCACCTGCGACCGGGCCGACCGTTACGGACTCGACCTCCATCTGATCACGCCCGGCGGCGAGCGGGCCGCCCGGGTCAACTTCACCGACCGGATCGAGACCCGGAATGGCCTGCGGGCGGCGACGGTCGATCTGGTTCGCCGCGCCCGCGAGCAAACCGGCGACTGAGCCGGGCCACGCCGGTAGGCTCCGGGCCATGAGTCTGCCCCGGATTCCCCGCGATCCCGACAACGACTACAGCCCGGAGGCGGCCCGGACCCGCCGCGACCTGGTCTTTGAGCAGACCGGCACCAGGCTGGAAGCAGTCGCTGCCTGCTCTTTCGATCCAGCCGCACTCCCCGGCAACATCGAAAACTTCATCGGGGTCGCCCAGGTACCGATCGGGCTGGCCGGTCCGTTGCTTGTCGACGGTGAACATGCCAGTGGCGAGTTTTATGTCCCGCTGGCAACCACCGAGGGAACCCTCGTCGCCAGCTACAGCCGCGGTATGAAGATGTGCGCCGAAGCGGGTGGCGTCAAGACCACGGTCGTCGAAGACCGCATGCAGCGGGCCCCGGCCTTTCTCTTTGATTCGGCCCGCGAAGCGAGGGACTTCGTGCTCTGGCTCGACCAGCATCAGGCCGAGATCAAGGCGGCGGCCGAATCGAGCACCTCGACCGGGAAGCTGATCGAGATCGAGCGCTATCACGCAAGCCGGTTCGTCTACACCCGCTTCGATTACACGACCGGTGACGCGGCCGGGCAGAACATGACCAGCAAGGCAACCTGGTTCGCCTGCGAGTGGATCAAGGCAAACTACCCGCCACTCAACGATTACATGTTGGAAGCGCAGCTCTCAACCGACAAGAAGCACTCGCAGATCAACACCCTCAAGACTCGCGGAAAGCGGGTGATCGCGGAAGTCACTGTGCCGGGTGCACTCCTGGAAAAGCACATGCGGGTCACCGCCAGGCAGGTCTACCGGGCCCGGCAGATCGCAACCCAGGGAGCCCAGCTCTCCGGCAGCGTCGCTAACACCCCCCACCCTGCCAACGGCATCGCCGCGGTCTTCATCGCGACCGGCCAGGACGAGGCCAACGTAGCCGAATCGCAGGCCGCCCTCGGCTACGCCGAGCTGCGCGGCGACGACTACTACGCCTCGATCACCCTGCCCTCGCTGATCGTCGCGACCCACGGCGGCGGGACCGGCCTGCCAACCCAACGGGAGTGCCTGGGGGTACTCGGCTGCGAGGGGACCGGCAAGGTGAACAAGCTGGCCGAGATCATCGCGGCGACCGTCCTTTGCGGCGATCTCTCCCTTGGTTCCGCCGTGGTGGCCGACGAGTGGGTGGAAGCGCACGACCAGTTCGGCCGCAACCGCTGATCAGTCCGCGGCCCGGCCCGCGGCCTCGGCGGCCTCAATCCGCGCGCCCAGTTCGGCCAGCTGCTCCCCGGAAAGCTCCCGCTCGATCCGCGGAAAGAGCTCGCGCTCCTCGAAGCGGACATGGTCGGCGAATGATTCGGCCAGAGCGAGGATCTCGGCCGGCTCGGCTTCACCCCGCTCGAGACGCCTGACCATCCGGCGGGTACCGAGATGGTCGCTCAGCATCCTTGCTACTTCCTCATCCTCGTCGGGTCCCGAAAGCCCCGAACCCGGCAAGAGGACTTCCTCCTCGATCCGGGCGTGGAGCTGCCCGTGATCGCGCCAGTACCCGAGGAAAAGCTCGGCCGAATTTCCCTCACCCTTCAGGTCACGGATCACCTTGGTCACATAGAGCGCCTGGTGATGCTCGTGCGAAAGCGGAATCAGCGCCTCGGAGCGTTTCACTTGCTGCCGATCCGGTTGCCGTGGGCGGGCTTCACCTCGGGAAAACCATCCGGGGTCCGGATCAGATCCCGGACCAGCCACCACGTTGCATAGGCCGCCACGCAAAGTAGCGGCAGCAGCAGGGCAACCTGGGTCGGCTCGTGGTTGCGGAAGAGCACAACCGCCAGCTCAAACGCGGCGAGCACGGCAAGCATCACCGCGATCCCCCGGTGAAAGCGGCCTGCTTCCGAATGAGGCCAGGGGTCAACTGCGCGCGTCACTTCGCGGCCCTGATGCGAGTCGGTGCAATCCGGCTTCGCCTGGCAGACGTTGCATGCGGTCGCCTTCGCCCGGTAGCGGACCAGCCGCCGTTCACGGTCGAACTCTTCCGGCCAGAGCTGCTCACCCTTGTGGCACACCCAGAAGTCATGCTGGTCATCGTAGTCAAAGCCCGATGTCCGGTAGGCCTGTGAACGGTTGTGCGTGTGCTGCGAGAGCCACTCCAGAATCAGGGCCGCCCCCAGCAGGGCGACCCCGTACGCGGCTCCGATCAGTACCTCGGTGCTCATGTGCCGGGAGTGGGATCCGGCCGCAGGGGGGCCTCCGGCGGCTCATCCTCCAGGCTTGGGCCCGAGATCACGGTAAAGAGGTCGGCGTCGGCCTCGCCTTCATCGCCGTCCCCGTCCTTGCGCCGGGCCAGCGTGTATTTGACCCCGAGGAAGGTCATCCAGAGCACGGGGATCGCGCCAAAGATGATGAACACGACATCACCGGGCAAACGCAGCCACTCGATCATCTCGGTGGTCTTGTCGGTCAGGAAGTCAAGCTGCCTGGCCTCGAAGTATCCGTCGCTGACCGATTTGTAGAGCTGCATGATTCCGAGCGGCAGCAGGGTAGCGAAGCACATCCAGGCGAGCCCGAGATTGGTTCCCCAGAAACTGACCTTCGCCCATTTCTCCGGCCACTTGGCGGAGGGGATCATGTACCTGAGGCAGAACAGGGAAAGCCCGATCGCCAGCATTCCGTACACACCCATCATTGCGGCGTGAGCGTGGTTGGCGGTCAGGGCCGTGCCGATCTCGTAGTAGGAAACGATCGGGAGGTTGACCAGGAAGCCGAATACGCCGGCCCCGAGGAAGTTCCAGAATCCGACCGCGACCAGGAACATCACCGCCCAGCGATGGGGGAACTCGGATTCCGACTTCGATTCCTGGTTCGCCCCGAGCTGCAGGAAGGACCAGGCCTCGACCGTCAGGAAGGTGAGCGGCACAACTTCAATCGCCGAGAAGAAGGCACCCAGAGCCATATGTTCGGCCGGAGTACCCGAGAAGTAGAGATGGTGCATGGTGCCGACCACGCCACCGACCGAGTACAGGCCGATGTCGAGCAGGATCACCATCAAGGCAACCTTTTCCCGCACCACCCCGAGCAGCACGAACATGTAGGCGACCATCACCGTGGTGAAAATCTCGAGGAAGTCCTCGACCCAGAGATGGACCACCCAGAAGCGCCAGAATTCGGTGATCGAGAAGTCGTCGGCGGTGCGGGCCAGCAGCCCGACCGCGTAGAACGCCGGGATCGCGCAGGCGGCCAGGAAAAACAGCCACGGCATATTGCCCGGATGCTCGTTCCTGAGCCGGGACCTCATTACCCGGAAGAGCATGAAGACCCAGACGATCAGGCCAACTATGAGCAGCACCTGCCAGAAGCGGGCCAGGTCCAGATACTCGAATCCCTGGAGTCCGAACCAGTTGGTCGCGGTGTCTTCCAGCACTCCGTGGATCCCCAGGTAGGAACCGATCAGGGTGCCGAAGACGACGATCGCCAGGGCGATCAGGAGGAAATAGCCAAGCTTGCCCTGGCCTCTGGGTTCGCGCCGGGCGATCATCGGAGCGAGGAAGATCCCGGCCGCGACGAACGAGGTCGCCACCCAGAAGATGGACAACTGGACATGCCAGGTCCTGAGCAGGTTGTAAGGCAGGATCGCGGCCAGGTCGAAGCCGAAGAAACTGGTCAGCTCGGCCCGGTAATGCTGCACGGCCGCGCCGACAAAGCATTGGATCAGGAACAGGGCGGCCATCACGAAGAAGAACCAGGCGGTCGATCGCTGGCCGGGGGTCAGGGTGACCGTCGAGGGGTCCCGGAAGGAAACCACCGTCTGCTGGCGGCCGTGCCAGCCGAGATCCCGGTAGCGGCCGAAGGCACCGAAAAGCAGGCCGATCCCCCCGAGCAGCGCGATCAGTGAGATCGCAGACCAAACGAGCGCCTCCGCTGTGGGCTTGTTGTCAACCCTGGGTTCCGGCGGCCAGTTGTTCGTGTACGAGTAGTCCTTGCCGGGCCTTTCCGCCGCTGCGGCCCAGGCGGTCCAGGCGAAGAAGGCCGTCAGGTTGCGGAGATCTTCCGGATCGGTGATCGCCTCCTTGCGCAGCCCCCGCTCCGTATTGTCGGCCGAGAAGACGCGCGAGTAGTAGGGGATCAGCTGGTTGAAAGCATCGGTCTGGGCCTGGGTGAAGACCAGTTCGCCCGAATCCTCGTCGTACTGGTTCTTGCGGAAGTCGGTGATCGTCCGGTCCCGGGCCACATCGGAACGCGGACCGGCCCGGTCCTCGCCTTCGACTTCCATCCCGTCCTCGTCGACCGGTGGACCGCCGTTCTCGGCAATCGCGATGTTCGCGGCCCGGCGCAGGTAATCGGCCGTGTAATCGGGCCCGAGGTAGGCCCCGTGGCCGAAGACCGACCCGTATTCCATGAGGCCGTTGTGCAGGAAGACCTGCTGCCCGGAAGAAACATCGTCCCCGTCAAAGAGGAGCTCCCCGTTGGGGTCGAAGACCTTGACCGGCACCGGGGCCCCGGCCTCGTAGGTGCGGTAGGCGAGGATGCCAAGCACGGTGAAGCCGAGCAGCATGACGATTATCACCGCCTGCAGCCACCCCTTGCTGAGCAGAAAACCCCGACGCGACGATTTTTCTTCCACGGATCCCCTTCCGTAGGCCGCCCCGGGGGACGGGCAATTATCAGGACGAGTACTTCTGGCGGGTTTTTATTCGGTCTGGCGGATGGTTGCAAGCCACCCGGTGCTTTCCCCACGGCAACTGGTTCAGGAGAAGAACGGCATTCGGCTGAGCCATGCGACGCTTGCGGATAACTACTGAAGTTCTGACCGGCTCGATTCAACGGTGCGCCCGGGGTGCCGCCTGGCCCGTCGGCCAGGCAGACGAGCCTGGCCAACCTGACATGAATC
>JBGAOF010000062.1:0-10631 GCA_044221915.1 Solirubrobacterales bacterium | reverse complement strand
GATGAATCCAGTCAGCATCGGGGCCTTCCACCTTGCGGCCGTCAACCCTGACCGGATGACCGGGGTTGCCGACCACCGTCGAGCGGGGTGGGACATCTTCGACCACAACCGTATTTGCGCCTATCTTGGCGCCGTGACCCACCGTGACCGGCCCGAGCAGCTTGGCCCCGGAGCCGATCGTCACGTTGTCTTCCACGGTCGGGTGGCGCTTGCCGGACTGAAACCCGGTGCCGCCCAGGGTCACGCCCTGGTAGATCGTGACGTTCTCGCCAATTTCGGCTGTCTCGCCGATCACCACGCCGGCACCATGGTCGATGAACAACCCCTGTCCGATCCTGGCCCCCGGGTGGATCTCGACCCCGGTCACCGCCCGACTCAGATAGGAGATGACCAGCGGCAACAGCGGCACCCCCGAGCGATGGAGGCCATTCGCCAGCCGGTAGGCGAGCAGCGCCTGCACTCCCGGCCAGGTCAGCAGAATCTCGATTCCCGACGCGCCGGCGGTGGCGGGGTCACGTCCGCGGGCAGCGGCGACATGCGACCGCAGGCCCGCAAACGTCCTTCTGATCAATTCGTCGGCCACCGGCAAAGCCTAGTTCCTCGGGGTTGCGTTCAAGCAGCGAAGAAGGGCAGTGACATATATCGGTCGCCGCTGTCACAGATCAGGGTGACTATTCGCCCGCCCGCGAGTTCAGGCCGACCGGCCAGTTCCAGCGCGGCGTGGACGTTTGCCCCTGCCGAGATCCCGCCCAGGATCCCTTCCCGGCTGGCGAGGCGACTGGCGGTACCGAGGGCATCCTCGTCACTCACCTGAATAATCTCGTCAACCAGGTCAAGATCGAGCACCTCCGGGATGAACCCTGCCCCGATCCCCTGGATCCGGTGGGGACCCATCCGGCCGCCGGAAAGGACCGGTGAGGATGCCGGTTCGACCGCGTAGATCCTCGCGTCGGAACCCTGTTCCTTCAGGTAGCGGGCGACGCCGGTGATTGTTCCCCCGGTGCCGACGCCACAGACGAAAGCATCGATTTCACCGCTGGTGTCGGCCCAGATTTCAGGCCCCGTGCTGCGAAAGTGAGCCTCCGGGTTGGCCGGATTTGCGAACTGGAGCGGCATGAACCCGTCCCGGTCACCGGCGATCTGCCGGGCCAGTTCGACCGCCTCATCCATGCCGCCGATTGACGGGGTTTCCTGCACCTCGGCTCCATAGGCCCGCAGCAGTCGGGCCCGCTCGCGACTCATGCCTTCCGGCATGGTCAGGACAAGTTCGTAGTCGCGGGCGGCACAGATCATGGCCAGCGCAATACCGGTGTTGCCACTGGTCGGCTCGACGATCACGGATTCGCCCCGGGTCAGGTCTCCTCTGGCTTCCGCCGCACCGATCATTGCCGCGCCAATCCGGTCCTTGACCGAACCCCCCGGGTTGAAGTACTCGAGCTTGCCGCAGACCTGGGCGTCAAGCCCTTCCGCGATCCGGGCCAGCCAGACCAGTGGCGTGCCGCCTACCGTTGCCGATGCCTGCGGGGCAATCAAATGAAGTACATCCCTGCCGCCGCGTCTTCGGCTTCGCGCTCGTGGAGGTCGGCAATGGTTGTCTCGCCGAATACGCCGCGGAGAGCCCGCACCCCTTCGGCCCAGATCCCTCCCGCCTCATCGGCTTCCTGCCCGACCTTGCCGTCGAGCGACTGGACGACCTCAAGCACGGTAATTTCCGAAGCCGGCCGGGCGAGGGTGTACCCGCCTTTGCTGCCGCGGCGGCTGGCCAGGAGGCCGGAGCGCCTGAGGGTGGAAAACAGCTGCTCAAGGAACTGGTCGGGAATGCCACGTCGCTCGGCAATCTCCTTCACCGGCATTGGACGATCGCCGGATCCGGCCAGCTCGACGAGGGCAACAACCGCATATCGGGACTTTGATGTGACCGAGATCACAGCTCATTTCTACCGCATTCACCGGCAGAAAGCGGAGTAACCCGGTCAGAAAACAGGGTTTTCAAGAGCTTCAGTCGGTAGCGAGCCGCTTCCTCGCCGATTCGATCCGGGCCAGGGATTCCTCGCGGCCGAGAGCGGCCACCGACTCAAAGATGCCGGGGGAGATCGTGGTTCCCGTGATCGCAACCCGAATCGGCTGAAATACCTTGCCGGCACCCAGGCCGAGCCTGGTGGGAAGTGGCTCGATTGCGTTCTGGACAGCCTCGATCGTGTAGCCGTCCCGATTCGGTCCGCCCTCCCCCGCTGCGACGGCAATCAGAGCCGCCTCGACCTCGAGCAGGACTTTTTCGACGTCGCCCTTCATCACCTTGCGCCAGGCTTTTTCGTCCTCGACCGGCGGCTCGAAGAGAAACCGGATCAACGGCCAGACCTCCTGCAGGGTCTGCGCCTTTTCCTGGACCACCTGGCAACCGAAGGAGAACCGGTCTTCGTTGAGTGGCCTGCCCCCGGTTTCCGCGTCAACGAAGGCCCTGACCGCTGCCTGATATTCGCCGGAGGGCATCTCCCGCATGTAGCGGCCGTTCATCCAGCGGAGTTTCTTTTCGTCGAAAACGGCCGATGAAGTCCCGACATCTTCGGGCCGGAACCGGCTGATCATCTCCTCTGTGGAGAGCAGCGTTTCGTCGTCACCCGGCCCCCAGCCCAGCAGGGCGACGTAATTGCGGATCGCGGCCGGCAGGTAGCCGGCGGCACGCAGTTCCTGGACCGAGGCGGCACCGTGACGCTTGGAGAGCTTCTTGCCATCGGGACCGTGCAGCAGCGGCACATGCGCGTATCGCGGTGGCTGGATACCCAGCGCCTCAAAGACCAGCAGCTGCTTGGGAGTGTTGGAGAGATGGTCGTCACCGCGGATCACCTCGGTAATCCCCATGTCGGCGTCATCGACCGCGACCGCAAAGTTGTAGAGCACAGAACCGTCGCCTCTTGCAATCACGAAATCGTCGTAGCTGCGGTTCGGGAACCGGACTTCGCCCCTGATCAGATCTTCCACCACAGTGTCGCCCTCGTCCGGCACCCTGAGCCGCACGGCCCCGGTTCCGTCGTCCGACGGCGTCCCGCGGTAGCCGCGTCCTGAACCGTGCCGTTCCTTCCATTCCTTCACGTCGTCGGCAGTTGCCGAGTCCCTGTAGGCAGCCCCGGAATCAAGCAGCTTCTTCAGGGCAGCCCCATGAGCCTCAGACCTCTCCACCTGGGAAACAGGCCCCTCGTCCCAGTCAAGCCCCAGCCAACGCAGGGCGTCCAGGATCTGGGCCACGTTCTCCGGGGTCGAGCGCTCGAGGTCGGTGTCCTCAATCCGCAGGACGAAGGTCCCGCCCCCGTGGCGGGCGGCAAGCCAGTTGTAAAGGGCGGTTCTCGCACCCCCGATATGCAGGGCGCCGGTCGGAGAAGGCGCGAATCTGACCCGGGGGCCGCTTTCGGTAGTCACGCCGGTCATGTTTCCACAGCGGCGGCCGGCACAGCTGCCCGCCGTTCGCCGGAAACATGACCGGGGTTACTCAGTACCCGGTACCGGAATGAACCGGAAGATCCTTGACCTCGCTCAGGTCGGTTCCCCTCAGGAACTCGATCGAATCATGGAAATCCTGACAAAGGGCATCAACGAGTTCGCGGGTCTGGTTCAGCTTGACCAGCATCCGGATGATCTTCTGGTCTTCATTGTCAGGTGGCATGTTGTAAGCCGGGACCAGCCAGCCGCGACGACGAGCCAGCTCGCCGACCAGGTGGCTGGCATCGAAGTTTTCTCCATCCTTGACCTTGCAGATCACCAGGGGGAGCACCGGCCGATCCGAGTCGAAGACTTCAAGCGAGTCTTCCTGCTCTAGCTGCCCGGCCAGCGAATTCCGGTTCGCGGTCATGGCCCGAACCACGGAGGCGTAGCCGTTGTAGCCGAGACGGACAAACTGGTAGTACTGCGCCAGCACAAACGAAGCGCTTCCGGAAAAGTTCAGGGTGAAGGTGGCGTCCTTCTCGCCCAGATAGTCCTCATAAAAGACAAGGTCCTCGGGCAGCTGGGCTTCGTTGCGGAACAGGAGCCAGCCGACACCTGGATAGACCAGCCCGAACTTGTGTCCTGAAGTATTGATCGAAACCACCGAATCGAGACGGAAGTCCCATTCGAATGCCGGATGTGAGAAAGGAAAGACAAAGCCTCCGCTGGCAGCATCGATGTGCATCGGAACTTCCTGGCCCTTGCCTTTCAACTCGCCGAGCATCTGATCGAGTCCCTCGACGTCATCGCATTCGCCCGTGAAGGTCGTGCCGACCACCGCGACGACTCCGATCGTGTTCTCGTCGATCAGGGGACCAAGCTCGTCCGGCCCGACCGTCGTTTTCCCTTTGGGCAGATTCGCCTGTCTGGGTTCGACGTCGAAGTAGCGACAGAACTTGTCCCAGACCACATGAACATCCGCTCCGTAGACGAGGTTTGGCCTGTCGTCCGGCTTGCCCGCCTGCTTGCGCCTCTTCTTCCATTGCCATTTCATCGCCAGGGCACCGAGCATCACGGCTTCAGATGATCCGGCTGTGGCCGTCCCCGGTGATTCTTCGCCTTCCTCTCCGTGGAAGAGACTGTGGATCATCCGCACACAGCGCTTCGAGATCTCCGCCGTCCGCGGGTATTCGGCGTGATCAATGTAATTGCGGTGGAGGTTGTTGGCAATCACCTCCCGCGCTTCCGGCTCCATGAAAGTCGTCACAAAGGTCGCCAGGTTCTTGTTCGGCTCGCCGTCAAGAATCATCTCGCTTTCGAGAACCCTCATTGCCGCGCGGGGATTGACTCCGTCGAGCGGGAACTTGCCGTCCGGGGCCGGTTTGGTGAAGAAAGTCTCCGCGATCGTCTCGTTGACGGGATTCACGTGGGGCGAGAAAACATCGGGCTGCTCGGACAATTCAATCCTCCAGGGAGATGGATGTACCGGTCAATCTTCACGCCGAAACCTACCGCCCGGTCATCCCAACCGGGTGAAATCTCCTTCCGCGGCAGCAGTGGGTCGGATTTCCGTCATCGCGACCGGAAATCCGACCCACCCGTTCCAAGAGCGGGCAGGCGGATGCCAGGCGCCTCCAGCCGTCCGCTGGCCACCCTCCAGCGGGTTGCCCGACTACTTGATCTTGATGCCCGAGATGCTGCGGGAGATGACCAGACGCTGAATCTCCGCGGTGCCCTCGAAGATGTCGTAGATCTTCGCGTCGCGGTGCATCCGCTCGACCGGGAACTCCCGGGTGTAGCCGTTGCCGCCGAGAATCTGGATCGCCCGTTCGGTCGCCCAAGTTGCGACTTCGCCGGCCTTCAGCTTCGACATCGAACCCTCTGCCTTGGTGAACGGAACCTGGTTACGGCCCATCCAGGATGCTCGCCAGACCAGCAGTCGGGCAGCGTCGATCTCCAGCGCCATGTTGGCGAGGGTGAAGGCGATCGCCTGGTTTTCAATGATCGGACGGCCGAACTGGACCCGTTCCTTGGCGTACTCGAGCGCGTATTCGTAGGCGGCACGGGCGATTCCGATCGCCTGTGAACCGACAATCGGGCGTGAAGCCTCGAAGGTCGCCATCGCTGCCTGCTGCTTGCCCTTCTTGCCTTCGCGGATACGCGCGAGACGCTCGTCAAGCTTCTCCTTGCCGCCGAGCAGGCAGTTGCCGGGTACACGGCAGTCGTCAAGGTGGACGTCGGCGGTATGCGAGGCGCGGATGCCGAGCTTCTTGACCTTGGCGCCCTGCGAGCAACCGGGGGTGTTTGGCGGGATGATGAATGCCGCGTGGCCGCGGGAGCCGAGCTCGCGGTCAACCGAGGCGATCACCACGTGGACGTTGGCAATGCCGCCGTTGGTCGCCCAGGCCTTCTGGCCGTTGATCACCCACTCGTCGTTGGCTTCGTCGTACTTGGCGGTGGTGCGGACCCCGGAAACGTCGGAGCCGGCATCGGGTTCGGACGCGCAGAAAGCGGCGACCTTGACGTCATCCTCGGTGCCGTAGCACTGCGGGACCCACTCGCCCATCTGCTCGGGCGTGCCCTGACCGAAGATCGAGGCGACGGCCAGGCCGGTTCCGTTGAGTGCCATGCCGAGACCGGCATCGCCCCAGAACATCTCTTCGTTCACGATCGGAAGGGTAAGCCCGGTCGGATCGGCGAAGAACTGGGCGGTGCCCTCAAACCCGTAAAGCCCGATCTTGGCGGCTTCCTGGACGATTTCCCAGGGGAATTCCTCGCGCTCGTCCCACTCGTGGGCGGCGGGGCGCATCACGTTTTCGGCGAAACCATGGACCCACTCCTGGATGTCCTTCTGATCCTGGTTCAGCTCCAGGCTGAACTTCGTTTCCGAGGACTCATCCACAGCGGTTTCTTCTGGAGTCTCTGTAACAGTCATGACCCAAATGTTACACGGATCGGTGACAACGTTATGTGAGGCGGACCACTCTCCCCGCCGACCGCTCAAAACCGCTCCCGAAGCCCATAGGGAGCCGGCTGACGACCGGGGCTCAGGCGGCGCGGGCGGCGGTTCCCTGGCCGAAGATCTGGTCGATCTCGGTGGTCAGGCCCGGCGAGGTGCGAACCCGGAAATCCGGCCCCAGCTTGAGCCGGTGCTCGCGTTCCCCGTCAACCACCATGACCACATCCGAATCGCCCTGATGCTGGCCGAAAACAGACTTCATCTCCTCGAGGGTGTCGAGCGACATCTGCTCGGGAACCACCCGAACCACGAAGGGTTCGTTCTTCTTCGCGTAGACCTCTTTGGCCTTTTCGATCTGGGCTTCCGACGGGTTGAAAAGGTCGGCGTCACGCACCTTCAACTTGGCTCCTTCTTCCGACTGGTCAATCGTGCCCTTGACCATCACCACCGCGTCCATCTGGACCAGCTGCTGCTTTTCGGAATCCTCGAGATTGAAGAGCATCAACTCGACGTCGTTCTCGATATCGCTGAGGGTGGCGAAGGCGATCTGTTTTCCGGCCCGGGTCCGCACCTTCTTGTAGGCGGTGACCAGCCCCCCGACCTTGACCCGGGAGCCATCCTTCTGATGTACGAGATCGGCCAGGCTGCAGTCGGCTTCGGCCAGAATCGCCTCTTTCAGCCCATCCAGGGGATGTGACGAAAGGAAGGTGCCCATGGTCTCCTTCTCCAGGGCGAGCAACTCCTTCTGCTCGAACTCGACCTCGCTGATCGGATCGTGGCTGCCGACTCCCGGAGAATCATCGACCCCGCTCACGCTGAAGATCGACTCCTGACCCAGCATATGATCGGACTGTGCCTTTGCGCCGGCCGCGGTCGCGTCGGGCAGACGCTCGAGCATTCCCTGACGCGAACCCGGCAGTGAATCGAGGGCCCCGCACTTGACCAGGCATTCGACAGCCCGCTTGTTCACGGACCGGTTGTCGACCCGTTCGCAGAAGTCCCAGAGCGATTCAAAGGGCCTGTCCTCACGCGCCCGAATGATCGCCTCAACCGCGCCATACCCGACGTTCTTGACCGCATCAAGGCCGAACCGGATGTCACCACCGTCGACCACGAAGCTGTGATCGGAGATGTTCACGTCCGGTGGCAGCACCTGGATGCCCATCGAGGAGCAGTGGCTGACGAAGAAGGGCACCTTGTCCTTGGTGCTCATCACAGAAGAAATCACCGCGGCCATGTACTCGGCCGGATAGTTAGCCTTCAGATAGGCGGTCTGGTAGGCAATCAGGGCGTAGCAGGCCGCATGTGACTTGTTGAACGAATAGTCGGCGGCAGCCTCGTTGGTGCCCCAGAGAAATTCGGCCAGGGTCCGGTCGGTCCCGGAAGCCTTGAGTCCGTCCATGAACTTGGGCTTCATCTCGGCCATCATCTCGCGCTTCTTCTTGCCGATCGCCTTACGCAGGTCATCGGCTTCGGAAGGTGAGAAGCCGGCCATTTGTTTGGCCACCGCCATCAACTGCTCCTGGTAGAGGAAGCAGCCATAGGTCGACTCGGTGATCTCCTTCAGGCGATCGTCGCTGTACTCGACCGAGGCCGGATCATGCTTGCCCTTGGCGTACTTGGGAATTTCGCTCATCGCGCCCGGGCGGTAGAGCGAGACCAGTGCCGTGATGTCATCAAACTCGGTCGGCACGACCTTTCTCATCGCCTCCCGCATCCCGTCCGATTCGAGCTGGAAGACACCGACCGAGTCGCCGCGAGCCAGCATCTCGTAGGTGACCGGGTCGTCAAGCGGAATTGCCCCGATGTCAATTTCCACCCCGCGCGATCGCCTGATGATGTCGATCGCGTCGTCAATCACATCGAGGTTTCGCAAACCGAGGAAGTCCATCTTCAGCAACCCGATCTCCTCGATCGGAACCATCGAATACTGGGTCACTGTCTTGTACTGCTTGACCGGCTTGCCGTCCTCGCCGGTCGCAGGTGCCGCCGACTTGTCCTCGACCAGTTGCAGCGGCACGATCTCCTTCAGGGGCCGGCCCGAAATAACCACCGCGGCAGCATGAATTGAGGTGTTGCGGATCTTGCCCTCGAGACCTCTCGCCGTGTTGATGATTTTCGCCGCGTCCGGGTCCGAGTCATAGGTTTTCTTCAGGTCCTGCCCATCCTTCAGGCAATCCTCGAACGAAGGCAAACGACCCATGACCGGCTCGGGGATCTCCTTCGCGAGGCGATCTCCGGTCGCGTAGTCGAAGCCATGAACCCGGGCGGCGTCCCGCACCGCAGCCCTTGGCGCCATCTTGCCGAACGTAATGATCTGGGCGACCGAATCGGACCCGTACTTCTCGGTCACGTACGCAATCATCCGGTCCCGGCCGCGAACCGAGAAATCGATGTCGATATCCGGCATTGACTTGCGGCCCGGATTGAGGAAACGCTCAAAGAGCAGGTCGTGCTCGACCGGATCGAGATCGGTGATCCCCAGCGAATACGAGACGATCGATCCGGCGGCCGAGCCGCGGCCCGGGCCGACCGAAATGCCGTTCTCCTTCGCGTAGTGAACGAAGTCCCAGACGATCAGGAAGTAGGAAGGGAAACCCATCTCCTCGATGACGCCAAGTTCGAATTCCATGCGCTCGCGGGCCTCGGCCGGCACCGGATCACCGTAGCGCCGCTTCAGGCCCTCCCCGGCCAGCCGACGCAGCATCTGGCTCTCGGTTTCCTCGCTTCCGGTCGGGAAGGAAGGCAGCAGGATCTGGCCGAGCGGAATCTCGATCCCGGTCCGTTCGGCAATCTCCAGGGTCGTTGGGATCGCCTCCGGCCACTCCGCAAACTCGCGGTGCATCCGTTCCGCGTCCTTGAGGAAGAACTCGTTTGTGTCGAAAGACATTTTCGGGTTTTCCAGCGTTGACTTGGTCTGGACGCAGAGCAGCGCACTGTGGTTCTGGTGGTCGCTCTCGCGCAGATAGTGGACATCCGCTGTCCCCACCAGGGGCCGGCCGACTTCGCGTGCGATCCGTGCGATCTGCTGGTTTGCCTTGTCCTGTTCGGGAATCCCGTTCTTCTGTACCTCCAGATAAACCTGCTCCGGGCCGAAAACCCGCATCAGCTGGTCAAGATGCTCGCGGGCCTCGTCCGGACGATCTTCGACCAGCCGCTTCACGAACCGTGCCTGCAGGCAGCCGGTCAGCACAATGACACCCTCGGCGTGGCGCTCGAGCAGTTCCATGTCCACGTTCGCCTTGCCGCGGTGGTAACCCTCGAGAAAGCCCTCGGAAGAAAGCGCAACGAGGTTGGCGAAACCGGTGTTGTTCTCGGCCAGCAACGTGAGGTGGTTGCGTTCGTAACGGCCCTGCGACTTGACCGCCTCGCGGTCGTCGACGAAATAGGCCTCGATGCCGAGGATCGGCTTGATGTCATTGGCCCGGCATGCCTTGTACATGTCCAGGGCGCCGTTCATGACTCCGTGATCGGTGAGCGCGAGCGCGGGCATTTCCAGTTCGGCCGCCCGGGCCGCCATCTCCTTGATGTTGCAGGCCCCGTCCAGCACCGAATGCTCACTGTGAACGTGGAGGTGAACCACCTGTTGCCTGCTGGACATCACGGAACTCATGGACTGCCCATCATGGCAACCGTGCATGATGGATTCTCGGTACGCCACACCTCGATTCCGCGCTTTTCCCGCAAGATGCGGGATCCGCGGCCGCCCGGTGAATTCCGTGGCGGATCAGCTGTGATCGGCGAGATAGTCGAGCATCTTTTTCATCGATTCCGGATCGGCAAGTGCTCCGAGCAGTAGATCGGCGTCGCCTTGCGATTCTGATGTGGAACCGGACTGTTCGGCGACCTGGTTGACCTGGCGTTTGGTCAGTTCCAATGAATATGCCGGCTGACCGGCCAGCTGCAAGGCGAGCCCCTCGGCCTCCGCCGCGAGATCGGCTGCCGGGACGACCCGATTCAGGAACCCGGCCTCCTTGGCCTCCCCGGCACTGAATGGCCGACAGGTCAGGACGAGCTCTTTCGTCAGGGCCGGTCCGATCTCCCGGACCAGTCGCGGAATTCCACCCCAGGCGAGCGGGATGCCAAGGTCCACCTCCGGTATCGAGAAGACCGCGTCGTCGGCGGCCAGCCGCAGGTCACAGGCGGCGGCCAGAACCAAGCCACCCCCTACGCAATGACCGTGAATGGCGGCGATCGTCAGCGGGCGAGTGGTCGTCAGTGCCTCGGCGGCGCGGCGGCCGAGATCAACGGCATC
>JBGAOF010000061.1:0-10749 GCA_044221915.1 Solirubrobacterales bacterium | reverse complement strand
GATGCTCCGATGTTCGTCTTGATAGCCGGTTGCGGAAGGGTCGGGTCCAGCGTCGCCAGGTCGATGCTGGCCGACGGCCACGCGGTTTCCTGCCTGGACCGCGACTCCGAATCACATGCCCGGCTCGAGGTCGGTCTCGATTGCTCCTGGGAAGAAGCAGGCGGCCTGTTCACGGTCGGGACCGCCCTCGAGAGCAAGGCGCTGGAAGAAGCGGGTATCGAAGAGGCCGACGCTTTCGTCGCCGCCACAAACGGCGACAACACCAACATCGTGATCGCGCAGATCGCCCAGCGGCGCTACGAAGTCGAGACCGTGACGGGCCGAGTGGTACCGCGAACAGGGGCTGAAGACGATCTGCCCGACGCGGGTGGCCATTGAAATGCTCGAAGACAAGCTGCGCCGTGCCGCGGGCCCGCCGGCCAGCTCGCCGGTGGAGGGAGACGGCTAGATGTACGTGATGGTGATTGGCGCCGGCAAGGTTGGTGTGAACCTGACCCGGGAGTTGCTTGATCAGGGTCATGAAGTGACTCTGATCGAGAACGATCGCCGCCACTATGAGGGAGTCGAGCAGCTGCTCGAACACAACGTCCTGTACGGCGATGCCTCGGAGCTCTGGGTCCTGGAACGGGCCGGGATCGAGCGGGCGGACATGGTGATTGCGGTCACCGGGGATGACGAAGACAACATCCTGATCTGCCAGGTCGCGAAGGAGAAGTACGGAATCGACCGGATCATCGCCCGGGTCAACAATCCCAGCAACCGGCCACACTTTGACCTGCTCGGCATCAAGCCGGTGGTCTCGGCGACCGAGGTGATCCTGCGACTGCTCGAACACGAGGTGCCTCAGCACAAGCTCGTGCACCTTCTTGACCTCGAAGAGGAGGAGATCGAGATCATCGAGATCCGCCTCGATGACAGTTCACCCGTAGTCGGGCGCACGGTGGGGGAACTCAACACCCCGGACAACACGCTGGTGATTACGATCATCCGGAACGGGATCGGGATCGTCCCCAACGCCTCGACGGTGTTCGAGGAAGGCGATGACATCCTGGCCGTGCTTGATCCCGAACGTGAAGAAGAGCTGAAGGCGATCTTCACCGGAGACTGAACGGTCCGGAAGCGTCAAGCACGGGCCGGAAGCGTCGCGTCACGTGGTCGGACGGGAAGGCTGCGGGGCAGGGACTCGAACCCCGATTTCACGGACCAGAACCGCACGAATTACCATTATTCTACCCCGCAGCGGGTGTCCGGAAGAATAACGACGATGCCATGGGATTGCAGTTGAGGGAGTCGGGTACGGCAGGGTTCGATCCCGTCGGTCTACCGTTCGGGGCCGTGACATCCGCGTGGAGCCGACCGTGGATTCTGTTACTTTCATCGCAGTGAAACGTTCGTGGAGACACCCCCGGCATCTGATCGGTACCAGCCTCGCGGTCCTTGCCCTCGGTATCGGGCTCTCCGCCTGCGGTGGCAGTGACAACAGCAGTGAGACACCGGCGCCGGCTGTCACGACAACCGAGGCGACTGTCGCCCTGACGACCGATGACCTGATCAGCCAGGGTGACGCGATCTGCGCCGAAGTCAACGCGGCCCTGGGGGCGATCGAGGCGTCCACCGCAGATGAGACGACCAAGTCAGGCCAGATCGCCGAGATCTACGACGGGCTCGCCCAGCGGCTTGGTGATCTCGGCACACCTACCGACGGCGAACCGCCTACCGAGGTAATCGCGGCGGCGCAGGACCTGGCTGACGGCTCCTCGGACACGGCTGCGCTTGAGACAGCGGCAGCCGACTACGGGTTCACCGACTGCGCCGAAGCGCCGACCGCGACCAGCTATCCGGGCGGCAGCACGGAAACCGGTTCAGGCGGGACCGACTCGACCGGAACCTACGCCCCGCCGGCCACCGACACGGTCCCCGACACAACGACACCGGCCCCCGCGCCCCCTCCAACCACCGGGGGCGGGGTCGCTCCGACCACTCCGGACCCGGGCACCTCGACCGGCGGCAGCTCAGGCGGCGGAACTTCATCCGGCGGCATCGGCCCTGGCTGATCAGTAGTAGTTACTGATCCGACTTGACACCGTCCGGACGGCGGGTAGGGTCGGACCCGGATCAAACCGGGATCAGCGGCCCCGGAGCGGGATCGCGGTCGGACCGACAGAGGAGGAACACCGCATGCCGTACAGCCCCAGAGTTCTCGCCATTGATGCGGGCGGGACGATGACCGACACCTTCATCGTCGACCAGAGCGGGTCCTTCGCGGTCGGCAAGGCACGGACCACCCCGGAGGACGAATCAATCGGCTTCATGCGTTCCTCGCGGGATGCACTCCAGCAGTGGGGCACGACCGTCGAGGAGGCTTTCCCGGCGATTCGCTCCGGTGTCTACAGCGGAACGGCCATGCTCAACCGGCTGCTTTCCCGGGCCGGCCTCAACGTCGGGGTGATCGTCACCGCCGGCCAGGAGGACGCGCTGCGGATGGAGCGTGCGATCCAGACCTATCTCGGCTATTCATACGGTGACCGGCTCCACGTCGCCACCCACTTTCACAATCAGCCACTGGTTCCTCGCGACCGGTGCTGCGGGGTGCGGGGGAGGATCGATGTCTTCGGCACCGAGGTGCTTCCCCTGCGTGAGCAGGACGTCCGTGACGCCGCCAGGCATCTGCTGGAGCAGGACGTTGACGCGATTGTCGTCTGTCTCCTTTTCAGCTATCGGAACGGCGTGCATGAGGATGAGGTGGCCCGGATCCTGGCCGAGGAGATTGCGGCCGCCGAGGGCGACCGGGAGGCGGCAAAGGCGACCAAGGTCTTTCTTTCCAGCCGGCTGTATCCGACCCGCCGGGACCTGCCTCGCCTGAATTCGACGGTGATTGAGGCCTACGCGGCAGAGCCGTCCCGTGACACCCTCCGGGCCGTTCGAGGCAGCACCCGGGAGGCCGGGGCGGAGTTCGAACTCCGGGTGATGGCCAGCCACGGCGGCACCGTCTCGATCGAGGCCGAGCAGCTCGGTACCACCCTGGTTTCCGGTCCGATCGGCGGTGTGGTCGGGGCTGACTGGCTGGCCCGGCGGATCGACCAGGAGAACATTCTCTGCACCGACATCGGTGGCACCAGCTTCGATATCGCCCTGATCACCGACGGGCGCTTCGAGGTCACACCCACCCCGGACATGGCCCGGTTCGTTCTCAACATGCCCCTGGTGAAAATCGATTCCCTCGGGGCCGGCTGCGGATCATTCGTGCGCCTCGATCCAAGCTCCGGAAGGCCCGAGCTCGGACCGGATTCGGCCGGGGCGAACATCGGTGTCTCCTGGCCGGAGGGCGGGATCGAAACGGTCACGGTGACCGACCTGAACCTGGTCCTGGGCCGGCTCAATCCCGAATATTTCCTTGGCGGGGAAGTTGACCTGGACATCGAACGAGCCCGACAGGCGATCGAAAGCCAGGTGGCCGATCCGCTCGGCCTCCCGGTCGAGGAAGCGGCGGCCGGGGTGATCGACCTCTTTGAAACCACCCTTCGCCAGGAGGCAGTCGGCCGGGTGCTCGGCAAGGGCTATTCACCGGCCGAGTACACCTTGCTCTGTTACGGCGGCGGCGGTCCGCTGCATGTGGCCGGCTATACCGCCGGGGTGCCGTACGCAGAGGTCCTGATCCCGGCCTGGGCGGCCGGGTTCAGCGCCTTCGGCTGTGCCTGTGCCGATTTCGAGTACCGCTACGACCGCAGCGTGGATCTGCCGATCCTGCCGGCCTATCCGGAGGAGATGGTGGCGGGCATGGGGGCGATGATCACCGCCGCCTGGCGGGAACTGGAGGGACGGGTCACCGGGGAATTCCAGAAGTCCGGGTTCGAACCGAATGAAGTCGAGTACGTCCATTCGGTTCGCATGCAGTACTACGGCCAGCTCAACGACATCGAGATTGACTCCCCGGCCCCGGCCCTGGAGACAGCCGAACAGGTGAACGCCCTTATCTCGAATTTCGAGGATTCCTACGGTCGGCTCTACGCCGCTTCGGCGAAGTCGCCGGAACTCGGCTACCTGGTCACCCAGGCGGTGGTGAGGGGCCGTGTTCCGGTTGAAAAGCCTTCGCTGGTTGAAAAGCCGGTTACCTCCGGTTCACCACCGGTCAAGGGTTCGCGGCCGGTGTACTGGCCGGTGGCAGCCGGTCGGCCGGCCGGCTTCACCGAGACCGACGTCTATGAAATGAGTGAAGTCCGAAACGGACACCGGATCGAAGGCCCGGCAATTATCGAAGCCGCCGCGACAACTTTCCCCGTGCCGCCCGACCGATTGGTCTGGATTGACCGCCACGACATATTCCATCTCGAGTACAGGGAGGACGCCAAATGAGCCCGCTCGCCACAAACCCTGCCGGTCCGGCCAGGCCCATCGGCTGGGACGGTCTGACCCTCCGGGAAATGCTGGAGAACTCCGAGCGGCTGTTCGCGGAAACCGGCCACTACGCCGGGCTGGAGACGCTTGAGCTGAAGGAATCCGACCCGATCGGCTTCGAGAAGCTGTTCAGCCGCATTCGCGGCGGTCTGGTGTCGGCCCGGGAAACCGCCCTGAACATTTCCGCTTCGCCGATCGTGCGGGAGCTGGGCGAACTCTGCTTCGCCCTCTACACGCCGGACGGAGATTCGATCGCGCTCTCGACCGGCATCATCGTCCATGTCCACACGATGTCCGAGGCGCTGAAGTTCTTTGTGCGCGGAGACTGGGAGCAAAATCCCGGGATCCGGCCAGGCGACATCTTTGCCAACAACTCGCCGACCATCGGCAACGTCCACCCGGCGGATGTCCAGACGCTGGTTCCGATCTTCCATGAGGGCGAGTTGGTCGCCTGGGCGGGCGGGGTCACCCATGTGGTCGACATCGGTGCCTCGACCCCGGGCGGGGTGCCGGTCGGTCCGACCTATATTTTCGAAGACGGGATTGATCTGCACGGCGACCGGATCGGGGAGGACGACCAGCTTTCCGCCGGGCATCTGGAACGAATCAAGCGGATGAGCAGGGCGCCGATGTATTACCTCCTGGACGAGAAAACCCGTCTGGCCGGCTGCCACATGATCCGTGACGCGGTCGAGCGGCTGATCGCCGACGAGGGGGTGGACCGCTTCAAGCAGTTCAGCCGCGAGGTGATCGAGGACACCCGCCGGTCCTTCAAGGCAACGGTGCGCCGGATGACCGTACCGGGCCGGTACCGCGCCCCGGGGTTCTTCGACACCCAGTTCGCCGACAAGGATTCCCTGCCGATCGTCGCCCGTCGTGACTTCATGATGCACGGCTGCTACGAGATGCGGTTCGGCGAGGACGGGGTGATGGAAGTGGACCTCGACGGCAGTTCGGCCTGGGGCTGGCATGCGATGAATGCCACCCCGGCGGGTATCCAGGGCATGACCTGGCTGGTCCTGACCCAGACCCTGATCTGCAACGACAAGATCAACGACGGCGGCTACCTGGCCACCCGGGGCAACTATCCGGTGGGAACCTGGACCAACAAGGGCGATTCAATCGCGTCCTCGAGCGTGCCGTGGCCGCCCCTGTTCGTCACTTTCACCGGCTACCTGCGCGGTCTTTCCCGGGCCCTGCAGAGCCGCGGGTTCATTGAAGAGGTGATGACCGCCTACCACGAACCTTCGGCCTTCCAGGGCGGGGGGATCGACCATTTCGGTAACACCTCCGGTTTCGTCAACTTCGAGTTGGCGGCCGGCGGGATGGGTGCGAAGTATGTGCTCGACGGGCTTGACTACGGTGCCGCGCCGTTCAACCCTGAAGGTGATCTCGGGGATTGCGAAATGTGGGAGATCCTCGCCCCGTTCATCTATCTCGGCCGTCAGGTCAAGGCCTCGACCGGCGGGATCGGGCGGCATCGCGGCGGCTCCGGTTTCGAGTCCCTGTTCATGACCTGGAACACGCCGCATTACGAGGTTCAGACCCTCGGCATGGCCAAGACCTTCACTTCGCCGGGCATCTTCGGCGGTTACCCGGGGGCAACCGCCTATGTCCACATCCTCAAGGGCTCGGATCTCGCCGAAAGGGCGGCGAGGGGCGAGGCGTATCCGACCGGTGACGGCAGCTACGACGAACCGGCCCTGTTTGAACTGGAAGGCGAACGGACCTACAAGCAGGACGCGATGCGGACCCTCGAGACGGCCTCATCCGGTGACCTCTTCCTCATGGTCTACAAGGGTGGCGGCGGGGTCGGTGATCCGCTCCTGCGACCCGCCGACGCGGTGGAGAAAGACATCGAGGAAGGGCATCTGATCGCCGGTTATGACGAGCGGGCCTACGCGCTTTCTGACCGGGATGCGGCCCGGGCCACCCGGCTTGAGCGGGCTCGCCCGACCCGGGAATGGTGGTCGGAGCAAAGGGACCGGATCCTGGCCGGCGACCTGATCGACCCGGTCCTCGGGATGCTGGCCGAATCGATGCGCCTTTCACCTCGTTTCGCGGCCGAGTATCGGGGCTTCTGGGATCTGCCGGAGGATTTCGAGTTCGGGGTGATCACCCCGACGGTCACCGCGCCGGCTTCGCAGCCCGGAAAGGTCACTCCCGCCGAGGCAGCCGCGGGATATCTGGACGGCTGTGATGCGGTGCTGCCCCCGGAGGATCGGGGCTCCGGCATCGAAGGCCAGTCGGTCTCGACCGAGACGCTGGGCGACATGCTCGACGGCAAACTTTCCCGTCGCGCGATCCGGGAGATCCAGTCAGGGTTCAAGGACAGCGGCCGCTTCGATTCCTGGCTGGCTCTGCTCCAGTCGAGGGTCGGCTGGGATGACCCGATCCTTCTGCCGGTCGGGGAAGGGCTAAACGTCGTCCGCCGCCGGTCGGACGGCGAGCATGTGATTCGCACCGACGCAGGGGCTGACCTTTGCCGCTGGGATGAAAACTGGAAGATGCATGCGGTGATTCAGGTTCGCGATTCGGATGATTCGCTGCGGGAGATCTACCCGAAGATGGGTCACTCCGACCCTGAATGGATGGAGCTCCGTGAGTTCTACTGCCCCCTGAGCGGGGCTCTGCTTGAGGTCGAGTGCTCGCCGCCCGGTTACCCGGTGGTTCATGATTTCCTGCCGGATCTGCCCGGCTTCTACCGGGGCTGGCTCGGCCGGGAGCTGCCCGGCTGACTCGATCCGAAGTCGCGAGAGCACCTGCCCGGTCAGGCCCATTCAGGTCGTGCCGGTCCAGGAGCCGTAGAGTTCGGCGTAGCGGCCGCCTGTCTCGATCAAGTCATGGTGGCTGCCTGATTCGATGATCCGGCCGCGATCGAGGACGAGGATACGGTCGGCCCGGCGGATCGTCGAGAGGCGGTGGGCAATCACTACGGCCGTGCGGCCTTCGAGGACTTCGTCGAGGGCATTCTCGATCACCTTTTCGGTCCGGGTGTCAACTGCGGAGGTTGCCTCGTCAAGGATCAGGATTCTCGGTTCGGCGAGGATCACCCGGGCGAATGCGACCAGCTGCCTTTGTCCGGAGGAAAGCTGGACACCGCGTTCACCGACCTCGGTCTCGAGACCGTCGCTGAGGCGTTCGATGAACGGGGTCGCCCCGACTGCATCGGCGGCAGCGGCGATTTCCTCGATCGAGGCGTCTGGCCGGCCGAAGCCGATGTTCTCGGCGATCGAGCCGGAAAAAAGGAATCCCTCCTGCGGAACAATCCCCATCTGCCCCCGGAGCGGACGCTGACGGTAGGCGGCGAGGGGCCTGCCGTCAATCAGGATCCGGCCCCGCTGCGGATCATGGAAGCGGGTGATCAGCTTGGCCAGGGTTGACTTGCCGGCCCCGGTGCTGCCGACCAGAGCCACCGTTTCCCCCGGATTGATCTCGAAGTCGATCTCCCGCACAGCCCAGCGGGGCTCGTCGGGTGCCGGGCCGGTCGGCTCGCCGGATTCCGCTTCGACCCTGGGATCTTCATAGGTGAAGGAGACATTCTCAAAAGCAATTCTTCCTTCCAGCCGTGGCGGGTCAACCGCCTGCGTGGAGTCGACGATCTCCGCCTCTGTGTCGAGCAGGGTGAAGATCTTGTCGAGCGCGGCCATGCCCTGCTGGTAGGTCGCGTAGAGCTGGGCGAGCTGCTGGATCGGGTCGAAGAAGAGCTGCAGGTAGCCGATGAAGGAGATAACCACGCCGATCATGATGTTGCCTTCGATCGCCTGCCAGCCGCCGAAGGCAAGGATCGCGGCGGTACCAACCGCGGTCAGGAGCTCGGTCGCGGGGAAGTAGGAGGCGTTGAGGTAGACCGTTTTCATGTTCGCCTGCCGGTTGGCCTCGTTCAACTCGGTCATGCGGGCGATGTGGCGGTCCTCCTGGCCGAAGGCCCGCACCACCCGCACCCCGCTCAAGGTCTCCTGCAGATGGGCGGTGACCTGGGCGATCCGCTCGCGGGTTTCGCGGAAGGCACCGGCCGAGTACTTGCGGAAGACCAGGCTGGTGATCAGCAGCAGCGGCAGCACCGCGAAAGTGACCAGGGCGAGGCGCCAGTCCAGAAGCAGCATGATCGCGACCACCCCGATCAAGGTCAGCAGGTTCGCAAAAAGGGTCACGATCCCTTCGCTGATCAACTGGTTTAGCGCCTCGATGTCATTGGTCATGCGGGAGATGAGTGTGCCGGGGCGGTTGCGGTTGAAGAAGCCGATCGACATGCGCTGAATGTGTTTGAAGACCTGTTCGCGCAGATCCTGAAGCACCCTGATCCCCACCCAGCCGACCAGCCAGGTCTGAAGCCAGGAAGTGACGGCGTTGACCACGACCGCGAAAACGAAGACCGCAATGGTCAGGTTGAGGGCGGAAATATCGCCCGTCTCGATTCCCGTGTCGATTGCCCGGCCAGCCAGATACGGCGGGGCGAGGGCGCTGGCAGTCGAGGCGAGCACGGCCAGAACCATGAAAACGATCCGGGTCCGGTAGGGGCGAAGGAGCCCGAGGGTCCAGCGGATCTTGCGGCCGCGGCCCGCCACAATCTCCCGGTGTTCGGGAACCCCGGCACCGTGGTCTGTTCCCTTGCCGGACCTGCCGTTCTGATGATCCTGGCTCACGCTGGCACCTCCTCGTCCTCGGGTACGAACAGCGGCTCCTCGCCAGAGCCGTCTGTCAGCTCACGGAAGAGCGGTGAGCGGGCGGTGAGCTCCGTGACCGTGCCGCGGTCGACGATCCGCCCCTGATCGAACAGGAGCACTTCGTCGGCCAGGGAGATGGTCGAGAGGCGGTGGCCGATCACGAAGGTGGTGCGGCCGGCCATCGCTTCGGCCAGCCCGGTCCGGATCTGCTCCTCGGTGGTTGCGTCGAGCGAGGAAGTGGCGTCGTCGAGGATCAGGATCCGGGGGTCGGCGAGCAGGGCCCGGGCGATCGCCACCCGTTGGCGCTGGCCGCCGGAGAGGGTGAGTCCGCGCTCGCCGACCACAGTTTCGTAGCCGTCCGGGAGCGCTTCGATGAACTCGGCCGCCTGCGCGAGCCGGGCTGCCCTTTCGATCTGCTCGGGGCTGGCATCGGGCCGGGCGTAGGAGAGATTCCCGGCGATCGTGTCACTGAACAGGAAGTTGTCGTCGGAGACGTAGGCAACCTGATGGCGAAGCGAGGGGATGCTCAGGTCCCGCAGGTCGGCGCCGTCGATCGCCACACGGCCGTCAGTCGGATCGTAGAGTCGGGCCAGGAGAGCGACCAGGCTGGTCTTGCCGGAACCGGACGGGCCGACCAGGGCGAGACGGGCGCCGGGCGGGACATCGAGGTTGATCTCGTGGAGGGCTTCCGGGGTCTCCGGGCCGTAGGTGAGAGAAACTCCGTCGAAGGTAACCGCGCCACCCCCGGCGGGCAGCGGTTGCGCGGCCGGCTTCGATACGAGCTCCGGCTCCCGGTCAAGGATCTCGAAGAGCCGGTTGCCGGCGGCAATCGCCCGTTGGCCCATTCCGAGGGCCATGCCGACGGTGCGAAGCGGCCCGGCCAGCATCAGCATGTAGGCGTAAAAGGCGGTGAACTGGCCGAGGTCGAGGCTGCCGTTGAGGACGGCATGGCCGCCGATCAGCAGGACAAGGGCGGTGCCGAGCTGGGGCAGGGCGCCGATCAACGGGGTGAAGAATGCCTGGATCCGGGTCGAGGTCATGCTCTGGTCAAAGAGGCGGTCAACCGCGCCCTGGAAGCGTTCGAACTGGTGATCCTCACGGGCGAAAGCCTTGATCACCCGGATTCCGGAGACGCTTTCCTCGGCCTGTGCGGTCAGCTCGGCGACCCGCTGCTGGACCTCCTGCATCGCCGGGCGCGACTGCCTGGTGTAGCGGAGGGCGGTGAAGACGATCAAGGGGGTGGGGGCGAGGGCGAGCAGGGCCAGCCACGGGTTGATGACCAGCATCACGACCCCGGCGAGAGCGACGGTGAGCAGGCTCTGGCTGAAGAAGATCAGGCCGTAGCCGAGGAAAAACCGGATCGCCTGTAGGTCAACGGTGGCGCGGCTCATCAGCTGGCCGGTCTGGTTGCGGTCAAAGAAGCTCAGTTCGAGCTTCATCAGGTGGTCATAGACCTTCTGGCGCAGATCGAACTCGACCGCGAGCGACACCTTTCCGGCGATGATTCGACGGATCACGGTCAGGACCAGCCGCAGGACCGCGGCGGCGAGGATCGCCCCGGTGAACCAGAGGAGCTCCGTTTCATTGCTGGCCTGGATCGCATTGACCGCCTGGCCGATCAGCCAGGGGATCAGCACGGTCATGCCCATCGCCATCCAGGCAAAGACCATCGAACCCCAAAGCTCGC
>JBGAOF010000060.1:5285-10783 GCA_044221915.1 Solirubrobacterales bacterium | reverse complement strand
GGCCAGTTTCGACGCTTCCTCGAGCATCACCTTGACGGTGTCGGCATCGAGGTCCCCGAAAGCACCCGTCTTGAGGACACCCTCGGTGTCCAGCATTTCAAAGAGGTTGAACTCGATATCGCGGACGTTGCTCTTGTAATGACCCAAGATATTTCTCCCGTTTGAGGCCTTTTGACGGCTGGATGTTCAGTCCAGCATTCCACCTATCGCTATCTGCTGCATCTTGTGCGGGGCAGGGCTCGGAAGGATCAGGAGGCGAATTCCCCGGCGGGCATCGTTTTCACATGCCACCAGAGCACCCCGAGCATGAGTATGGACAGCATTCCGCCCGCGAGCGAGAGGCCCGCGTAGCCGGTGCCGGCCATCATCAGCCCGGAGAGTGCTCCGCCTCCGGAGCCGCCGAGGGCGATCATCACGTCCACCGTTCCCTGGGTCCTTGCCCTTGTCAGCGGCGGTGTTGAATCAACCAGCATTGCAGTTCCACTGATCAGGCCGAAGTTCCAGCCGAGGCCCAGCAGGGAAAGCGCGACGATCAGCATCGGCATTGAATCTTCCGGGGCCAGGGCGGCAGCCAGGCCGGCCAGAAACAGAGTTACGCCGCTGGCGACCGCCATCGGGACACGCCCGAACCGATCGACCATCACACCGGTGATCAGCGAGGGGAAGTACATGAAGGCGACATGGATGCCGATCACGAGGCCAACCTGTCCGAGGTCATGGCCGTGGTCCTTCATGTGGATGGGGGTCATGGTCATGATGCCAACCATCGCGATCTGGGTAACAACCATGACGGTCGCGGCGATCGCAACGCCTCGATTGAAGTCTCCGCCGGCCGAGGGCGGCTCCGGTCCGGGGTCGACGGCCGGCCGGTTCTGGTCGAGAACGCGGGCGACCTTCAGCGGATCCGGCCGGAGCAGGGCGAAGAGCACGGCACCGGCAGAAAGGTAGGCAGCGGCGGCAAGCAAGAACGGCCCGGCGAGTTCGGGGATCCCGAGACTGGAAGCGAGTCCCCCGAGTGGATCAACCAGGTTCGGGCCTGCAACCGCTCCCAGGGTCGTGGAGACCAGGCTCACGCTGGCGGCAGTTGCCCTCTGGTCGGCGCGGGCCAGGTCCGTGCCGGCGTACCTGGCCTGGAGGTTGGTCGCCGTCCCGGCGCCGTAGACGAAGAGTGCGAGAAACAGCAGCGGCACATTGTCGAGATCGGCGGCCGCGACCACGCCGAGGGCACCGATTCCCCCGACCGCAAAGCCGAAACCGAGCCCGCGCCGCCGACCGGCTTTCTGGGAGATCCGGCCGATCAGCAGCGCAGCCGTTGCTGCTCCCAGCGTGAAGAGGGCGCTGGGAATGCCAGAGAGGCTGTCGCCACCGAGCATTTCCTTCGCGAGCAGGGCACCGACGGTGATCCCGGCGGCAAGCCCGGCCCCGCCAAGAACCTGGCTTGCGACGACCACCATGAGGGTCCGTCGCTGGAGTCGGGACCGCGCAGCCTCGTCTGCCGCTATCCGCCTGGCTTCCGCGGACTCACCGGCTGTGGTCATCTTGCCCGCTCATCGCCGGGGAATCCTTCCAGATACGGTTGGCCTGTGAATGTTCAGGAAACCACGATTGCCGAACTGAGGGCCGCCCTCGAAGCCGGCACAATCACATCGGCCGGTCTGGTCAGCGCTTATCTTTCACGGATTGAGGATTACGACGCACCCGGTACCCGGACCGCATTGAACTCGGTGGTGGTCCGAAACCGGGCAGCCCTCGACGAGGCAGCCGCCTCCGACGAGAGGAGAAGGCGGGGCGCCGTGCTCGGACCGCTGGACGGGATCCCGTATACGGCCAAGGACAGCTACCTGGTCAAGGGCATGACTGCCGCTTCCGGCAGCCCGGCATTTGTGAATCTGACCGCCCGGCAGGATGCGTTCACGGTTGATCGCCTGCGAAAGGGCGGTGCCATCTGCATCGGCAAGACAAACATGCCCCCGATGGCCAACGGCGGCATGCAACGAGGGGTCTACGGTCGTGCCGAGAGTCCCTACAACGCGGACTTTCTGACCGCTCCGTTTGCTTCCGGGTCGTCGAACGGGGCGGGCACCTCGACGGCAGCAAGCTTCGCCGCCTTCGGATTGGCGGAAGAAACCTGGTCGAGCGGACGGGGCCCCGCATCAAACAACGGCCTCTGTGCCTACACACCCTCACGCGGTGTCATTTCGGTGCGGGGAAACTGGCCCCTGACGCCGACCATGGATGTCGTGGTTCCCTACGCGCGGACCATGTCCGACCTGTTCGAGGTCCTTGACGTCATCGTCGCCGAAGACACCGACCGGAGGGGGGACCTCTGGCGGATGCAGCCATGGGTGCGGATGCCGGCAGTCTCGGAGGTCCGCCCGCCCAGCTATTGCTCGCTCGCCCTGGGTCCCGAAGCCCTGGCCGGACTTCGGCTGGGGGTGCCGCGGATGTACATCAACGCCGACCCGGAGGCCGGCACCGGACAGCTGACCACGGTCTGGGGCCCGACCGGCGAGGCGATCCGGACCAGGGATTCAGTGATTGAGCTCTGGGAGGCTGCCCGTCGGGATTTCGAGCTGGCCGGGGCGGAAGTGGTTGAGGTTGATTTCCCTGCAGTTTCCAACTACGAGGCTGACCGGCCGGGGTGCCCCAGCATTTTCACCCGGGGACTGGTCAGTCCGGAGTTCCTCGATGAGGAGGTGAAGGCCCTGAGCGCATGGGCTTTCGACGCATTCCTGCGGATGAATGACGACCCGGCCCTCAACCGTCTTGAACAGGTGGATGGTTCGTTGATCTTCCCCGAGGAGCCCGGGGTCCTGCCGAGCCGGGAAGGTGACCTTGCTTTCGGCATGGAGGAATACGTTGAAATGGCCAAGGGAGGTCTGCCGAGCTGGGATGAACTGCCTCATCTGGAATCCGGACTGCGTGGTCTGGAAGAGACCCGACGGAAGGATCTCGAAGACTGGATGGACCAGCTCGGGCTCGATGCCGTGGTCTTCCCGGCAGTTGCCGATGTCGGTCCCGCGGATGCCGATGTGAACCCGGCCTCCGCCGACCTCGCCTGGAAGAACGGCGTCTGGGTAGCGAATGGAAACCTGGCCATTCGCCATCTTGGCATTCCCACGGTGACCGTCCCGATGGGCGTCATGGCCGACATCGGAATGCCGGTTGGACTCACTTTTGTCGGCCGCGGCTGGCATGACAGTCTCCTGCTTCAGGCAGCCGCCGGATTCGAGGCAATACGTCCGCGGCGCCAGGCCCCGCCCCGGACTTCGTGACCGGTGGCAGGGCCTGGCAATCCGGGACTCTCCCGGTCCCTCCCTATCTGAGCTCGGCCGAGGTCTTGCCCAGTAGCTGTCGGGCGACGATCAGCAGCTGGATCTGCTGTGTGCCCTCGAAGATGTCAAGGATCTTTGCGTCCCGCGCCCACTTCTCCAGAAGCTGGTTCTCGCCGAGGCCGATGCTGCCGCAGATCTCGACGCAGCCGAGGGTGACGTCTACTCCCACACGGCCGGCCTTGGCCTTCGCCATCGAGGCCTCGAGTGAATTCGGTTTCCGGTTGTCAGCCATCCAGGCGGCCTGGAGGGTGAGCATCAGGGCTGCCTCGTAGTCGGCCTCCATCTCCAGATACCGGGCCGCCGCTGCGGATTGACTCAAGGCGGGGGTGTCGTAGTCGATCTCGACTCCCGCCCCTTCCAGCCGGCTTCTGGTCTCTTCGAGGGCCGCCCGGGTTACGCCCAGCGCCATGCCGGCGACCAGCGGGCGGGTGTTGTCGAAGGTTTTCATGACACCGGCGAAGCCCTTCTTCACGTCCACTTCCGGCGAACCGAGCAATGCGTCCTTCGGTACCCGGCAGTCCTGAAGGGTGAAGTTCGCGGTGTCTGAAGCGCGGATCCCGAGTTTGTGTTCGAGCCGGTCCAACTTGAGGCCCGGGTTGTCGCGTTCCACGATGAAGGACTTGATTGCCGCCCGCCCGACCGAACGGTCGAGGCTGGCCCAGACCACGATCAGGTCGGCCCGGTCGCCAGAGGTGACGAAGATCTTATCGCCGTTGAGCACATATTCGTCTCCGTCGAGTACGGCGGTGGTGCGGATTGCGGCCGAATCCGAGCCGGCTTCCGGTTCGGTGATCGCCATCGCCGCCCACTTGCCCCCGTATTTCTCCAGTTGTTCGCCGGTGGCGACGGAGGCGATCGCGGAGTTGCCGAGGCCCTGACCGGGCATGGTCAGCAACAGTCCGACATCCCCCCAACAGAGCTCGATGATGCCGAGCACGGTGGAGAGGTTGGTGCCGTTGCGAACACCACCGCTGTCGGTCGTGTCCTCGCCACCGCTCACCCCGGCCGCACCGGCACCCATGCCGGAGCCTTCGTTCATTCCCTCGATCAGCTGGGCCAGAACGTCAAGCTCCTTCGGGTACTCGTGTTCGGCTTCGTCGTACTTGCGCGAGATCGGTCTGAAGATCTCCCGGGCAACGTGATTGGCCTGGGTGACCAGGGGGCGGAACTTCTTCGGTGTTTCGAGATTGATCATGGGTTCCTTTCGCTTGGCCTGAGATCAGGCGAGCAGGGCGCCCTCCATCACACCCGCGGCCCGGAGGTCCCGGTACCAGCGTTCGACGGGATGTTCCTTGACATAACCGTGACCACCCAGCAGCTGAACCCCGGCCGAGCCGATGTCCATGCCCTTGGCGGCGGCCAGCCGACGGGCCAGGGCCGCCTCACGGGCGAAGCTGGTCCCCTGGTCGGCCCTGCTTGCGGCCCGGTAGGTGACCAGGCGCATGCCGCCGGTTTCGATACCGATGTCGGAGACGGCAAAGGCGACACTCTGCCGGTTGGAAACCGGTTCGCCGAATGCCTGGCGCTCGTTCACGTAGGGGATCACATAGTCGAGTACGGCCTGGGAAGTTCCGGTCGACATGGCTGCCCAGGCGATCCGGGAGCCCGCCACGCAGGCGGAATAGTCGCTGGCGCGGTCATTCTCGTCCCCGAGGATCGCCGTGGCGGGCACGTTCACCTCGTTGAGGACGAGCTGTCCGGTTGCGGCGGCGCGCAACCCCATTGCGGGCTCGGCCTCGAATTCGAGTCCGTTTGTGCCGGCTTCGATGACGAACAGGGCCGGTCCGGCCTGTTCAATTTCGGCCGCCACAACGAACAGCTCGCATTTGCCGGGGCAGGCAACCAGCGACTTGCGCCCGCTCAGGGTCCAGCCGCCGCCGGGTGCCGGTTTTGCCCTGGTTTCAAGTACGAACGGATCAAAGAGCGCTCGGGGTTCCAGTATCGCGAGCGCAGCGGCGGGCGGATTCTCGCCAGTGAACGACGGCAGGTAGGTGGCCTGCTGGTCGGCGTCGCCCCAGCGGCCGATCGCTGTTGCGACCGCCCCGGGAGCCAGGGCTGCGTAGGCGATCCCCAGGTCACCATGAGCAAGAGCCTCGGCCATCAGCACCCAGGTGACCGACGCATCCCTGCTCAGCACGCCGTCGAATTCCTCGGGCACACCGA
>JBGAOF010000060.1:0-5275 GCA_044221915.1 Solirubrobacterales bacterium | reverse complement strand
TTCCGACCCCGATTTCGCTGGCCTGCGCCAGGATCTCCTCCGGAGTCTCCCTGGCCGCGTCGGCCTGACCGGCGGCGGGGCGGATCTGGTCGGCGGCGAAGGCGCGACCCGCTTCGATAAACATCTGCTGCTCGTCGGTCGGGGTGAGATCAAAGAGCCCGGAGCCAGAGTCATTCTTCTGGCGGGCGGGCTTCCCGAGGCTGGATGCCTTCCTGAAGCTGCGCCCGGCGCTGGTCGCCGCACGCATGCCGTGCTTGGTGGACTGGAAGACCGTCCGCTCGAACTGGCTGCGGATCCGCAACCGGTCGAGAATGGTCGAGCCGGCGATCCAGTTCAGGGCCCGGAGGCTGCCGCTCATGGTCCGGTCGGCCAGACCGGGTTTTGCTGTCGTACTCATCGCTGTGTTTTCTCCTTGTCGGAGTCGGGGTTGAAGGGTCGAATCAGTCCGTCGAGGTGCGGGGTCTTTTTCCGCGCGTCGCGAACCGAGAAGAGGATCGGCTGATCGTCGGTTTCAGCGGCGAACTCAACCTTCGCCGGGAGCAGGATCGGTCGCCGGAAGCGAACTTCGGTCGTGAAGCTTTCCGGCAGCTGGTTTTCCAGTTGCGCCAGGGCCCGGGCCTTGGTCCACATGCCGTGGGCGATCGCGGCGGGAAATCCGAAGGCTTTCGCGGCAAGCGGATGCATGTGGATCGGGTTGCGGTCACCGGAGACCGCTCCATAGCGCCGGCCCAGGTCGCCCGGCAGCTTCCAGACGGCGCTGGCCGGGGTCTTCTGGTCGAGTGAGGGGAAGGACTCGCCGGAGGGTTCCTGCGCCGCGGGCTGTGTGGGTCGGCCCCGGCTCAGCATCGTGCTGGTCTCGGTCCAGACGGTTTCTCCCTCAACGGTGATCTCGGTCAGCAGCGAGAAGCTCATCCCTTTGGAGTGATCCTCGAGCGGGGTCGGGCTCACCTTGATCGCCATCTCCTCGCTCCTGCCGATGGGCCTGAGTTGCGTGATCCGGTTCGAGATGTGGACCAGGCCCACCGCCCCGACCGGGAACGCACCGTCGCTCATCACCGCCATCTGGAGGGGAAAGGCGAGTACGTGGGGAAAGGCGGGAGGGAGCGTTTCGCGAAGCGGGTAGCCGCAGACCCTGGCGTATCCGGCCAGCCGACCGGGATCGGCAGTCACCTTCTCGAGCTCGAACTCGAGACCGGCAGGGATTTCGCCGCCGCCCCCGGGGACGAACGGCAGCCGGGAAGCCGCCGGCACAAGCGGCAGCGCCGACTTGAGGTAGAGGGGCAGGATCCCGGGCGCCGATTCGAGCCGATTCATCATGCTCCCAGCAGGTTCTGGCCGCAGACCCGAAGCACGTTGCCGTTGACCGAGGCCGAACCGGCCCCGGCAAAGAATGCGATCGCTTCGGCGACGTCCAGCGGCTTGCCGCCCTGGGAGAGCGAGTTCAGTCGCCGCCCGACTTCCCGCGGGCCGAACGGCATGGCCGCGGTCATCTGCGTCTCGATGAATCCGGGGGCGACCGCGTTGATGGTCGCCTCGCGGTCCGCCAGCTCGGCCGCCATTGCCTTGACCATCCCGATAACCCCGGCCTTCGAGGTTGCGTAGTTGGTCTGACCGGAGTTGCCTGCGATGCCGGACATCGAAGAGACACAGACGATTCTGCCGTTGGGCCGCAGCAGGTTGGCTTCGAGGATCGCGTCGTTGATCCGTTCCTCGCTGGTCAGGTTGATCTCCATCAGCCGGCTCCAGCGTTCCTCGGGCATTTTCGCCATGGTCCGGTCGAGAGTGACTCCGGCGTTGTGAACCACAACGTCAACCCCTTCCCGCAGCTCGCCGGCGATTCTTGCCGGGGCGTCGTCGGCGGTGATGTCGAGGGCCAGGGACCGGCCGCCGAGCCGGGAAGTGAGGCTGTCGAGCTCAGGAGCGGCGGCGGGGATGTCGAGGCCGACCACATTGGCGCCATCCCTGGTCAACACCTCGGCGATCGCAGCGCCGATCCCCCGGGAGGCACCGGTGACCAGGGCGGTCTTTCCCGCCAGCGGCCGGTCCCAGTCAACCGTTGGTGAGTCGGCCACGCTCTTGCCGACGCGAAGTACCTGGCCGGATACGAAGGCCGAGCGGGGGGAGAGGAGAAAGCGCAGCGGGGATTCGATCCCGGATTCAACTCCCGGGTCGGCGAGGAGCAGCTGCGCGGTGGAGCCACGCCCCCCGATCTCCTTGCCGAGAGAGCGTACGAATCCCTCCAGGCCGGTCTGCGCGGTACGAGCCTTCGGCGTTCCGGCAAGCTCCGGGGTGCTACCGAGCACGATCACCCGGCCGCATTGCCGGAGACGGGGCAGGCCGGGATAGAAGAAGCGCTGCAGCTCAACCAGTTCCCCGGATGATGAAATCCCGGTCGCATCAAAGATGAGGGCTTTGACCGGACCCTGCGTACCGGCCCTCTCGGCTGCGATCGAGTCGAGCACGTTCGAGACTGCGGATCTGAGTCGTCCTCCGGGTGCGGACCCGGTCAGGACCGGACCGGAGATCACCGGCTCCCCGGCCTGGTAGCGGTCGAGGTTGACCGGGCGGGGAAGGCCGATGGAGCCGGCCAGGGAGGAAAGGACAGGGGCGTTGACCACTTGCGTGTAGGTATCGCTCATTTTCGTTCTCCTGAGGCTTCGAGGATTGCCACGACTCCCTGGCCACCGGCGGCACAGATGCTGATCAGGCCACGGCCCTTGCCTCCGTCGGCCAGTTGCCGGGCCAGGGCCCCGACGATCCGTCCACCGGTAGCGGCGAAGGGATGGCCAGCGGCAAGGGATCCGCCGTTGACATTCAGCTTCGAGCGGTCGATCGCTCCGAGGGGTCTCTTGCGGTTGAGTTTCTCTTGGCAGAACTCTTCGCTTTCCCATGCTTTGAGGGTGCAGAGAACCTGGGCCGCGAACGCCTCGTGGATTTCGTAATAGTCGAAATCCTGAAGTTTCAGTCCGGCCCGGTCGAGCATCATCGGCACCGCGTATGCGGGAGCCATCAACAATCCCTCGCGCTTGTGGACGTAGTCGATCGCCGCGGTCTGGCCTTCCGTGAAGTAGGCGAGGACGGGCAGGTTGCGTTGCCTGGCCCACTCTTCGGAGGCAAGCAATACGGCCGAGGCGCCATCCGAAAGCGGAGTGGAGTTGGCGGCGGTCATCGTGCCTTCCGGCCCGCCGAAAACCGGCTTTAGCCGGGAGAGCTTCGCAACCGAGGAATCCGGCCTCAGGTTTTCGTCCTGTCGAAGCCCGAGGTAGGGGGTGATCAGGTCCTTGAGGAACCCTCTTTCGCTGGCCGCCGCGAGGTTACGGTGGCTGGCCACGGCGAGCTCGTCCTGCTCGGTTCGGCCGATCTCCCATTCGGAAGCCATGATCGCGCAGTGGTCGCCCATGGAAAGCCCGGTGCGTGGTTCCTCGTTGCGGGGAACACGCGGCACGATGTGGCCCGGCCTGAGGCCGCTGAAGGCCTTGATCCTGGCCAGGGTCGACTTCTGGCGGTTGGCGTCGAGCAGGGTTTCGCGCAGCTCGTCGTTGAGGGCGATCGGAGCGTCGGATGTGGTGTCGGCCCCGCAGGCGATCCCGGAGTCGATCTGTCCGAGGGCGATCTTGTTGGCAACCAGGATCGTTGCTTCCAGTCCGGTGCCGCAGGCCTGCTGGACGTCAAACCCGGGGGTCTCCGGGGCCAGCCGGGTACCAAGCACGCTTTCGCGGGTCAGGTCGCGATCATGGGAGTGTTTGAGGACGGCTCCGCCGGCGACCTCTCCGATCCGTTCGCCTTCGAGGCCGAACCGGTCCACCAGCCCGTCGAGGGCGGCGGTCAGCATGTCCTGGTTGGACGCGTGGGCGTAGGCACCGTTCGAGCGGGCGAACGGGATCCGGTTGGCGCCGACGATGGCGACCCTGCGGGTCTTCTGGTTCATCCGGGTCTTGCTCCTTGTTTCAGGGTTGGTCGAAAATCGGGGAATAACGTTGGCTGAGGCCGGGTTCCACGGTGGAGATCAGCAGGTCGGCGGCCTGGCTGGCGGTCATCTGGCTTCCGGCGAGCCACCAGCGTCCGAGGGCCTCGGCCGCTCCGAGCATCGCTGTTGAAACGGCTTCTACCTCGATCCGGGCCGATTCAGACTGCCTGGCCGGTTCGGGCATCCGGGCAAGCGTTGAAACGGCGATGAACTCGAGCAGTTTCCGGCGGTAAAAGGAGACCCGTTCGATCACATCCCCGCTCTGGGGGAGTGTCTCGTCAAAGAGGACAGCCCAGGCCGAACGGTCGCTGTCGAGAAAAGCGAAGAAGGCCCGGACGCCGGTGCCGAGGGCCTCGGAGGGATTTCCAGCCCCGGCGATAGCCTTTGAGATCGCTTCCACCAGGGCTTCCCCGGATTGCTCCATGCAGGCGATGAAAAGCTGCTCCTTGTTCCCGAAATAGTTGTAGAGCAGGGGCTTTGTGACGCCAACCGCAGCGGCGATTTCATCCATGGTCACTGCGCCGTAACCCTTCTCGGCGAACATCGCATGGGCGGTTTCGAGGGTCTGCTCCATCCGCTGTTCGCGGGAGAGCCTGCTGCGGGTGGGGGTGGGCATCCACAAGTAAGTTACCGAGATATAAATTTATATGTGAGTAATGTGACGGATCGCACATCGTCGACGGTGCCGCCGGGAAGAAGCCGGCGGGAGCCGCCGCGGAACGGGAAGGATCAGGGCCGGTGCGTCTAGAGTTCAGCGACGGTGGAGAGACGCGAGCTGATAACTCTGCTGGTGGCCTCGGTGGCGACCGCGATTCTCCTTCTGGACGTGACCATCGTCTATGTCGCGCTGCCGTCGATACGTTCGGATCTGGGGGCGGGTTTCGATCAGGTTCAGTGGGTGATTGACGCCTACACCGTGGTGATGGCCGCGACGCTGTTGGCCTGTGGATCACTGGCCGACCGGCTGGGCCGGCGACTGATCTTCATCGTCGGGCTGATCGTTTTCACCGGGTGTTCCGCGATCTGTGGCCTGGCCGGAAACATCGTGGTCGTTGATTTTGCGCGGGGCTTCCAGGGTTTCGGGGCAGCCGCGCTTTACGCCTCCTCGCTCGCCTTGCTGGCTAACGAATTCCAGGGAGCCCGTCGCGGCCTCGCTTTCGGCGTCTGGGGGGCGGTGACGGGTGCCGCCCTCGCGGTCGGGCCGCTGATCGGCGGTCTTGTTATCGACGGCCTCTCCTGGCGCTGGATTTTTCTTGTCAACCTGCCGATCGGCATCATCACGCTGTTCGTGACGATCCTCGGAGTACG
>JBGAOF010000005.1:0-22480 GCA_044221915.1 Solirubrobacterales bacterium | reverse complement strand
ATGAAACTGACGTACGACACCGCGAAACGTGGCGGCGGCAAGTTTCCCGCCAGGTTGCCGAGCGTGATCTCAATCCCCCGCTTCACCTACCCGACCGGCTACCGGGTGAGTGTCAGCGGCGCGAAAGTCACTTCCGCTACCTGCTCGGCCAAACTCAGACTGCGCACCAGGGCCGGTGCCCGGAACGTCAGCGTCACGGTGAAACCCGGCGGTTCATGCTGATTGCGGAGTTGCCCAGGCGCAAACCTCAATCCAGCGGAAAGCCCCGAATCTCCGTGACGTCTGTTCCAGCCGTGACCGGCCCTCGGAGAAGCTCCCCGGGGGCCCCGGCTCAACGGTTCTCGGCGTTGTAGACGAGCTGGCGGAAATGACTGCCGAAATATGGTGTGGCGAGCTGCCTGCGGAAGCCGGTGCTTGTTACCCCGTCAACCAGCCAGTCCGTACCACCGAAGCCGTCCGGATAGGCGGTCATCCACGGCCCGCCGCTGGAGCCCGCTGCCATGTTGCAGCGGGCAGTCTTACCGACCGGTCCGGGCAAACGGAAGCTGTAGAAGGGGCCGGCCCATGTTCCGACCGTGCATTTCCTGACCTCCCTCGCCCGGTTGGACCCGGCCGGGTAGCCGAGTATCTTCGTCCGGCCGGATCGCCTCGGGAAGGCCCGGTAATCGAGGCTGCCGACCATGTTGCCGATCCGCTTGCCGTTCCAGGTCCGGCGGGTCACGATTATCCCCATGTCGTAGTTGTCGAACTTGCCGGAAGAGTTCCTTGCCCAAGGCCCGGTTATCCAGGCAGTTTTCCAGGAGTAGCTGCCGAAAGGCCGGCGGCCATAGTCATAGGCCGGGACAAACATCAGATGGTCGGACCACACCCCGAGATACTTGAGGCAATGCGCTGCCGTCAGGACAAGCCGCTGACTGGGGGTGTCGATGACCGCTCCCGAACATGTCGCCCGGTATCCCAGCCAGCGAAGGTAAAGCTTTCCGATCGCAGAAGGTGCGTTGCGAGCCGGCTGGTGGCGAAGCGCCGATGCGAGGGCGGGCGAGGTGGCATCTGATCCGGCTGGGGTGAACACGGGCCCTTCGCTGCTCATCTCCATTGCCTGGGCCATCCGTTCCGGGGTCCAGTAGCTCCGGATCCCGGCGGGGGTTTCACCCCGGTTGACGTTCTTCACAGTTGCACCCGCAGCCGGTCCGGCCAGTACCGCGAACATGGCTAGTACAGCTGCAACGCTGACAGAAAATCTCATTTCGAACTCCCTTTCCAATCCTTGGACACATGACCCGCGTCCCCGCCAAAGCATCAGTTCTGACAGGAGAAACCCGCAAATGGCGGGATTTTTTCCGGGATGGCTAAGACACTACCCCACAATCCGCGGCATCAACGCTAATTTCGGGGTATGGCGAGGACGGAAGGACAGATTCCGGAGGAGCTGCTCACAGGAATGGAGAGGCAGGCCGCGATCCGCGGAGTTGACCGGGACGAAATGTTCCAGACAGCCGTGCGGAACGAGCTGGCCACCTACCGGAACCGTGAGCGCAGCCCGCTGGCCGATCTGGACGAGCTCCGCCTGAGCTTCGACTGGCCGGCTTCCGACCCGAGTGCCGGAAGCCGCGGGCGGCGGCACCTTTAGCCCTGACCGGCGCACCCCCGCGGGGTGCCGGGCCGGGACGTCAGGGGTGTCGCCGCAATTCAGTCGATCGAATGGTCGACCAGCACCTCAAACACGCCGCTGGTCCCGGTTGACTCGATGAGCGGTTCCACGGCCCTGATCCTGTCCTCGTAACGGTTGTCCTCGGACTGACTGGCGTTCAGCTGGTCGAGATCACCGTCAAACAGGCCAAAGGTGATCACCTCATCGGGGTCCTCCACATTACGAACCGCGAAGAACCGCTTCCACCCGCCAGGGATCTCGTCGTCCGGAGGCCTGAAGTTCGCGATGAACTCCCCGGCCTTGCCGGGCTTCACCTTCCGGACCGTCAACGCACAAAGCATGGCTGCTCCTTTCTGATGTCCCCTGGAACGAGACTAGCCGCAACGATCCAGGCGATGTGAAACCGGCTGGAATCCTGTCCGCCTAGTTGACCGCCTGTTCCAGTCTCTCCAGGACCTGCAGCCAGATCAGGTTGCGGCGGTTGGCTCCGAAGTGAAGGGCGGGAATGGTCAGTATCGCCGAGCCGCGCATGATGTCCGGCTGGTTCTCGCCACCGAAGACACCGAGATGGAGACCGTCCGCGGCCAGGCCCTTGTTCACCATGCCTTCAGCTACCAGGGCGCGGTGAAGGTTGATCAGCGGAACCTGCTCGCCTGCTGCCACCTGCCCGATGATCCGGTTCGCCTCGGCCACCCTCGTCTCACCCGGTTCGCCATTGTGCGCGGCCACCGCCATCGGCGGCAGGGTCGAGAGCACCGGCACCGGGCCGAGCTCGCGGACCCGCTCGATCATCCCCCGGAGCTCTCCATTGAACTTGTCACCGAGGGGCAGGCCGAGCAGGGCGTCGTTGGTGCCGGTCATGATCAGGACCCAGCGAGGCGAGAGCAATCCGATCTCGCATTCGAGCGGGGTCCGGGCTGGCTCGCATTCCTCGGTCGGCGGGGCGATCCCGGTCGCTGGCAGATCTTCCGTCGGGGTCATCAGCCACCCGGTCCAGACTCCGGAGACCGCCGCGGCAGAGCGTCGGGTCAGCGAGTTGACCGGGCTGCAGCCGTCGAGACCGGCCAGATCCGGGAATCTCACCTCCGAATACCGCTTGACCACTGGTTCCAGGTTGCGGTTCGAGCCGTAGCCGACCTCGCGGCAACCGAGCCCGTAGATGTTCTGCGGCCACTCGGTGTTCGAATCACCGACCTTGGCGAACACATCCGGATTCATCTCCATCTCGTCGGCCCGGGCGACCTCGCGACGAAGCCGGTCCCTCGCGGCACCCGAAAGCAAAGGCAAGACCGATTCCCGGGAAGTCTCCGGTGATGCGGCGAGCGGCTGCCGGGGAGCCTCTTCCCTGTTCGGGGCAGAACCGGAGTCGGCACCGCAACCAGCAAGAGCGATAGCTCCGGCCAGCGCGAAAAGAAGCAGCCGCCAGCGCATCTCAGCGGGTGATCCGGTCGAGCCGGGCGAGGGTCTTCAGCCAGATCAGGTTGTGGCGGTTGGCGCCGTAGCGCAATGCCTTGCGGCGGAAGTCGACCGAGTCCGAAAGTGTCGTGGGTCCGGGCGTGTTTCCGATCATGGTCCTGCCGGCACCGGCGACACTGAAGTGCAGGCCGTCATCGGCCAGCCCCCGATGAATCATGAAAGGAGTCTGCATCGCCCTCCAGAGGTTGACCAGCGGCAGCCGGTATGAACGGGAGAGCTTCCAGATCCCGGCGTTGGTGCGGGCAACCCCGGCGTCAAAGACCGGCTGTTCCCCGGGGTCCTGCCGAAGGATCGGAGGGATCGTGGTCAACACCGGGACCACACCCCGGGAAAGGAGGCGGCGGATCACCCCGCCGAGCCGCTGACCAATCAAGCTGCCTGGCAGGGATCCGAAAGCGAGATCCATGCCAAGGTCGTTGGTACCCAGGGTGACCAGCGCATAGCGGGGGCGGGTCGCATCGATCTCGCAGTCAAGCGGGGTCGATTCCAGATCACAACCGGGTGGCTTTCTCCAGTAGCTCTCATCCGGGAGGTCCTTGATCGTGGTCAGCGACCAGGAACTGAACACCCCGGCCTGGGCGGCGACGGAGCGGCGTGAAAACGAGGTGTCGGGAAAGCAGCCCGGCAGGGCCCGCGGATTCGGTATCCGCACCCGGTTGTACCGGGCCAGCGTCGGGCGCAACCGGGCCGGGAGAGCCGCTGGCTCGCGGCAGGCGAGGCCGTAGAAGTTCGGGGAGAACTCGGTGTTCGAATCCCCGACCTTGGCGAACACCCCCTCACGAAGACCGAGTGCCATACCGGCCGAGACCCGGGCCTTGAGCCGGGCCTGGTCCCGCTTGCCGAGCACCGGAACCACCGGGGCCGTCACCCAGTCCGGTGTTGCGGCATGGGTCGTCTGCGCCCCGACCGCGGTCAGGACGGTGAAAAGCGCGACCCTGAAGAATGTTCCCCTGAAAACCCGCATCCGAATCCAGTTCCCCGATGACAGTCAGGAAACGGTAACCGATCACGACCGCACTCTCCGGGGAACCTCGAATACGATCCGCGCCATGACAGTCTGCGTGGTAACCGGCGGAGCCGGATTTGTCGGTTCACATCTTTGTGACGCCCTGCTCGACAAGGGCAGCAAGGTGATCTGCATCGACAACCTCGATACCGGATCGCTCCAGAACATCGAACACATCCAGAGCCCCGATTTCCGGTTCGTCAACCAGGACATCACCGAACGGGTCGAAATCGAAGGCGAAGTGGACTTCGTCTACCACCTCGCCTCCCCGGCCAGCCCGATCGACTACGCCCGCCTGCCACTCCATACCCTCAAGGTCGGCGCCCAGGGCACCTGGCACATGCTCGGCGTTGCCAAGTTCAAGCGGGCCCGCTTCCTGCTCGCCTCGACCTCCGAGGTCTACGGCGACCCCCAGGTCCACCCCCAGGAGGAGAGCTACTGGGGCCACGTCAACCCGATCGGGCCGCGCGGTGTCTACGACGAAGCCAAGCGCTATGCGGAGGCACTGACCATGGCCTACCACCGGCAGCAGGGTGTGAACACTTCGATCGTCCGGATCTTCAATACCTACGGCTCACGAATGCGGGCCCACGACGGCCGGGCGATCCCGACCTTCCTGCGCCAGGCCCTCCAGAACCAGCCGCTGACCGTTTTCGGCGACGGCTCGCAGACCCGCTCGTTCTGTTTCGTTGACGACCTGGTCCGGGGCCTGATCAGCCTTGCCGAATCCGGCGAGCACCTGCCGGTGAACATCGGCAACCCCGACGAATACACCCTGCTCCAGCTCGCCAACGCGGTGATCGAGGCTTCGGGGGCCGACTCGGCAATCAACTTCGAACCACTGCCGACCGATGACCCCCAGGTCCGGCAGCCGAACATCGACCGGGCGAAGACGCTACTCGGCTGGGAGCCGACCGTTCCGCTCTCCGAAGGCCTGAAACAGACGATCGAGCTTTCCGGCCGGGACCGCCTGATCGGCAAGACCGGCTGACCGACGGTTCCAGATGGAGATGACCGCGCCCGGGAAAGTCATTGTCCTCGGGGCGGGCGGCTTTTTCGGGAAGGCGATCGCCACCGGCCTCGAACAGGCGGGCCATGATGTCGCGCGGATTGACCGGGCCGCCGGCGGGGAACTGCTCGACCCGGAAGGCCTGAATCAGATGATCGCCTCGACCGACCCGGCGGTGGTCATCAACGCGGCCGGAGTCACCTCCCCGGCCGCCGCGACCGCCGACCCGGCCGGCTGTTTTTCGGTCAATGCCGGCGGCACTCTGAACCTGCTGGAAGCGATGCGGCGACAGTCGTCCCGCGAAGGGGGCCCCGGGCCGCAACTGATCGCCCTTTCATCGGCCGCCGTGTACAGCGGGGATGCCCCTTTCGGGGAGGACTCCCCGACCAGAGCCTGTACTCCCTACGCGGCGTCGAAGCTCGCGATGGAGATCCTGGTGGGGCAATACGCCCGGGGCTACGGCCTGCCCGCCACGGTCCTGCGCTGCTTCAACCTGACCGGCCCCGGCGAACCGGGCAGCCAGGCCACCAGCCAGTTCGCCCGGGCAGCCCTGACCTGCGGGCCGGGAGCGGAAGCGGAGATCAAAGTCGGTGAGCCGGCGACCGCCCGGGATTTCACCGATGTCCGCGATGCTGCCGCCGCGGTCCGGAAGGTGGTCGAAGAACGGATCACCGGGACCTTCAACATCTGCTCGGGCCGGGCAACGAGCCTGACCGAGCTGGCTCAAATCATTGGCGAAATGACCGGGGCCGGCCTCGTATTGCGGGGCTCCGGCAGCGGCCGGCCGGCTTCCGGGCTGCTCGAAGTCCGGGGGGACGGTTCAAGGATCGCCACCGCGACCGGCTGGCGGCCGGAAATACCCCTGCGAACCAGTCTCACCGACCTACTACGCTCCCTCGCGTGACTCTCGCCAGGCAGCTGATCCGATGGATCGCCGGGGACCCGGATGCGGGCACCGCCGGGCGGAAGGCGCGGCTCGCCGGACTGATCGGAGTTCCGATCGGAGCCGCCTTCCTGCTCGGGGTGATCGTCGGGGTGGCGGGCCAGAGCGTCTCGGCCGGAATCGCGACGATCCTCCTGGCCGTTCCGGTCGGGCTCGTTGCCGGGGTACTCGCCGGAAGGATCGCACTGGCCGGGGTGATCTCCCTGCGGGAAAGCCAGAAAGCGGGCTGGATCACCGAGAAGCTGGCGCACCTGAAGGTGGAGATCGACAGAAAAGAGCCGGTGCGGGTCGAGATCATCCACCCCGCAATCGACCTCAAGCACTTCTTCGGCGGGTTCATCGCCGTTTTCAACCTTGCCCGTCGCCTGACCGAATGCGGTCACAGTGTCCGGATAGTCACCCTTGAGCCGCTCGATCTGCCCGCCGACTGGCGTCGGAAAGTGGCCGCCTACGAAGGTATCGGAGATTCAGTTCTTCAACTCGAAGTGGCCGATGGTAGCGACCGGGACCGCCCCCTGAAGATGAACCCCGCCGACCGGCTGATCGCCACCCACTGGACCGCAGCCCACGTTGCTTCGGCGGCCGCCGCCGACCTCGGCCAGGAAGATTTTCTTTACCTGATCCAGGAGTACGAGCCTCTGATCTTCCCCATGGGGAGCGCCGCGGCCCTTGCCGAACAGAGCTACGAGCTGGCTCACAAGGCGGTCTTCTCGACGGCCTTCCTGCGGGACTACTTCCACGCAGAGGAGCTCGGGGTCTACCGGCCCGGCGGGCCAGGTGACGCAGCAACGGCTGTCTTTCGCAACGCGATCACGCCGGTCGCACCGGTGACCGCCGGTGAACTGAACGGGCGCGATCGCAACCGGCTGCTTTTCTACGCCCGGCCGGAAGCCCACGCGGAAAGGAACCTCTTCGAACTTGGGATCATGGCTCTCGACCAGGTGCTTGAAGCGGGGCATTTCAAGGGTTGGGACATCGCCGGGATCGGCAATCTTGACGGGCGAGGCGAGCTGATCCTGCCTCGTTCCGGAGCCCGGATGCGCATGTTGCCGCGAACCGCCCAGCGGGAATACGCCGACACCCTGCGCCAGTTCGATGTCGGGCTCGCCCTGATGTACACCCCCCATCCGAGTCTCGTCCCGATCGAGATGGCCGCAGCCGGGCTGGTCACCGTGACCAACACCTACGCGACGAAGGACCGCCCCTCCCTGGAAAGAATTTCCACCAACCTGATCGCGGCCGAGGCGGTGCCAAGCCAGATCGAGGAGGCGCTGATCTCGGCCGAGGCGATCAGTCACGATTTCGAAAGCCGGGTCGCCGGCTCCCGGGTTGACTGGCCGGACAACTGGGACCAAGCCCTGGACGAGCAGACCATGACCCGGATCGGGGAACTGCTTGGCCAGCCGTTGATCTAGGGTTGCCCCGGATGGCTACCCGGAGCAAGAGCACCGACGAGAAGATCAAACGAGTTCGCGAAGGCTACGAATCAACGCTGAGCTGGAAGCTGACCCGGCCGCTCCGGTCGGCCGGCCGGACCGCGCGGCGGCTACGGGGGCGCGAAACCGCGGTGCCCTGGGCCGATGCGATGATCGAAGAGGAGATCACCGACGACTGGGGCAGCTGGCTTGACACCTTCTTCGGTCGCGAGCTCGAGCAGATCGACCGGGCCTGTTCCGAAGTACCCCGGGAGGAGGCATGGTCCCTCTTCAGCGAGCTTGACGATGACCTGTGGGCAGTGCTCCTGACCCGTGACTACTCCCTTTACCCGAATATTCGGGCGGTCTTGCCCGGGGCCCCGGAACCCGGTCTGCAGTGGATGTGGAACGGGGCGGTCGGCCTGGAACTGCTCGGGCAAAGCAAGAACTTCTACGCCCGGGTCCGCGAGCTGAACCAGCGTCACGGCCGCACCCCGCTCGGCGCGGCCCGGATCCTCGACTTCGGCTGCGGCTGGGGCCGGCTGACCCGCTTCTTTGCCCGTGACGCGATGCCGGACCGGCTGTTCGGATGCGACCCGACCCCGGAGATACTCGAGATCTGCGCCGAAACCGGCGTGCCTGGCGATCTCAGGAAAACCGATTTCGTACCGGAGAGCCTGCCCTTCACCAACCTCGACCTCGTTTTCAGCTTCTCGGTCTTCACCCACATTTCCGAAGCCGCCCACCGGGCCTGTCTCGAGGCGATCCATTCGGCCCTTGCTCCCGGCGGTCTGGCCGTGATCACGGTCCGGCCGCCCGCCTACCTCGACCACGACCCGCTCATGCAACCGGCCCGGGCCGAACTGTCGGACGAATACCCGCGGCGGGAACTGAAAGAGCCCCGCTACATCTTCGTCCCCCATCCGGTCGAGGACGGCCACCCCCAGTACGACGAGGGTGAGATGACCTACGGCGACACGGTAATCAGCCTGCCGTACGTCGAGGAGAACTGGGGGGAACTCTTTGAGATCGTCGAAACGGGGCTGCTGACCGGCGACATGTACCAGGTCCCGGTCGCCCTGAAAAAGCGGGCCTGACGGGGCTTAGAGCTCCTCGGCGATCCGCGGTGCTTCCCGGCTGAAGACCTTCGCTGCCAGCAGGCAGACTGCGACCGTGACCACCAGGGCGGGCAGCAGGCCGAGCCAGCCGCCGGCCGCATCGAGCGCGGACGGAGCCGAGCTGTCAATCATCAGATGCCGCAACTCAACGAAGATCGGCGTCAACGGATTGATCATCACCAGATCGTGAAACCTCTCCGGCACGATCTCGATCGGGTAAAGGACCGGTGTCGCGTAAAAGAGTGCCACCGCGAGGACGCCCCAGATGATCCCGACATCCCGGAAACGGACGAACAGAGCCGAGACCAGCAGCGAAACGGCGACCGTGATCACGGTCAATAAAGCGATCAGAAAAGGAAAGAAGATCCAGGTCCACTCGATCGGCACGCCGGAGACGATCAGGAAAACCAGCACCACGAGCAAGTTCACGCCGAAATTGAAGAGCGCGGTCAGCACCACGGCGAGGGGGATGACCAGCCGGGGGAACTGGGTCTTGCGGACCACACCTTCCTGGGCGACCACCGAGCCGACCGATGCGATGGTCGCCTCCTGAAAGAAGGAGAAGACGACAATGTTGAAGAGCAGCAGAACCGGGTAATGCTCGACTTCCGAGCCGACCCGGAAAATCTGGGTGAAGACGAAAAGCAGGACCGCGAACAGGAAAAGCGGGCGAAACAGGGACCAGAGATAGCCGAGGACCGTGTCGAAATAGGTCTTCTTGAAATCACCAACCGCGATCAGGTAAAGCAGATCAAGGGAACGGCGCCAGCCGCCGCCGAGCGCGGAGGGGCCGGAAACCTCGCCCAACCCGGGGGCGTCCCCGGCGCTTTCGACCTTCGTCCGCTCAGCCATTTCCGTCCCCCACGTTTGCGGTGAGATCGGCCTCCGCCTCGACCAGGCCCGGGGTTCGCTTCATCCCGAAAACGACGAACTCGAAGAGCTTCAGCCCCTGCACAACCCGTTCGGAGGTTTCACGGTTGCGGGTCACCCAGCAGGAAAGGAGATACCGCCCCGGGGCCAGCCGGTTTGTCACCTCGCCGTTGATCGTCACCACCTCGCCCTCGCGGATGATGTCCGGATCGCCCTCCGGCCCGAGAGTCAGGTTGAAGCCGGTCACCTGGGTGTGTTTTGCATCGTTGATCTGGAAAGTGAAAAGGGGCCTTTCAAGGTCGCGTAACGCCTCGATCCGCAGGTTGAGACGGAGCGGATCACCGATCTCGACGTTGGTGACGGCTTCCCCCGCCTCGCTGACGAGCTTTGCTTCGACCAGCCGGGCCTGGATGTCAACCCCGGGCACGAAGTCATCCTCCACTTCGCCGTCCTCGAGGAAACCCAGGGTTTCCTGCCGCGGTGTCTCGGCGTCGAAGTTGAGTTTCAGGTAGGCCCTGGCGACGTCACGGGGCTCCCCCTCCTCGAGCACATGACCGTCTTCGATCAGCATCGCCCGGTCGCAGAAGGATTCGACCGCCGCCATGTCGTGGGTGACCAGAACGATTGTCTTGCCGGCGTCACGCATCTGGTTGAAGACATCGGCACATTTCTGCTGGAACGATGCGTCGCCTACCGCCAGCACCTCGTCGATCAACATGATGTCGGCGTCCGCCTGGATCATCAGCGAGAAGGCGAGCCGGACCAGCATGCCGGAGGAATAGTTCTTCAGTTTGAGCTCGGTGAAATCCTCGAGTTCGGCGAACTCGACCACCCGCTCGAGCCGGTCGGTCGCCTCACGCCGGCCGAGGCCCATCATCACCCCGTTCACGACGCGAGCACCTTGAGCAGGGTGGACTTGCCGGAGCCGTTGCGCCCGACGATGCCGAAAAACTCCCCCTGACGGACCTCGAAGTCGATTCCGTCGAGGGCTTTCAGCTCGCGGTACTTGGTCTTGCGAAGTGGGTGGACGGCCCGCTCCTTGAAAGACTCGACCCGGTGGAGGGGAATCTTGAAGCTCTTCTTCAATCCGGCCACGGAGATCACCACCGGGCTGGCAGCGAGATCCCGGGTTTCGGTTTCGGCGAGCGGATCGATCGTCATGAGGCTGGTTTCAGGGGAGGAATCCGGTCACCCGGTCCATCACATCGGGACCAAGGGACTGCTCCCAGTCGCTGCTCCAGTCTACGGACGATCCCGCCACGCGCCGTTCACCATCGGTGACCGCAGCGGCCGCTTCAGCAAGCGCAGCCACAACTCCCGGCACGGTCGGAGGGGCGGTGATCAGGTTGCCGGAGATCGCCGAGAGTTTCTCTGCCGTCTTGTTTTCACAACTGTTGGTCACGGTGAGCATCCCGGCCGACGCCATCTCGATCGGCGGCAGGCTCGGATGCGGCGTGAGCATCAGGGAAAGTCCGATGTCGTGGCCGGCAAGGAGATCCCCGTAGCCGGCCTGGCTGGTGCGAGGCAGGATCTCGAGATCAACCTCCCCGGCAAGGCGCAGCCGGTCACCTCCCTCGACCGCCCCGACCCCATGAAAGGTCCATTCGGGCCCGAAAACGCCCTGTTCGACCGCCTGCTGAAGGGCCATCAGGCCGATCTCGAACATGTTGCGGGCCGCGTGGGCCTCGGGCCTCGCATAGAAGAGCAGCCGCCGGCTGCCCCGGGCCGAGAGCTCGGCGGCGGGTGGTGCCGTGACCGGGGTGATCGCGTTCTGGAAGGAGACTGATTGCTGATCCCCGCTGGCTTCACCGCCGGCGTAGACACCGAGTCTGCGGTCACGGAAGAACTCGCGCAGGAACTCGGTCGAGAACAGGGCCCGGTGCGGAAAATCGTAGGTGGCGTCGGCCATCGCCGACCAGGAGCCGGTGACGAAGGTGAGCGGCTCGTATTCCTGGATCAGGTAGAGAAAATGGTCGTGCCTGGTCTTGGCGACGGCGTCATGTGCGAGATGGGCGGTCCACCAGGTTGTGGCGACGAACCGGTCTCGGGGGCTGATCTCAAGGGCGCCGCCCGCGTCACGGGCGAAGGCAATCTCGATGTTCTCGAAGGCCCCCTCCAGGCCCTGGTAGGACTCCACCTGCTCCCGCCAGGAACGGGGCAGCGGCGGGGAAGGATCAACCGTCACGATCCGGGTCCTGTAACCGGCCTCCGACAGCTTTCGGGCCAGGTTGAACTTCGCGATGTACCCGCCAAAGAGGTGCTTGAGGTCGAAAGTGGGAATCAGCAGGTTGAGCCGTTCCGGGGCCCCTTCACTCACCGCCAGGTCAAGTGGCCGGACCATGCGCTGGATATGTGCGGTCTGCGGATGGTTGTGTGCCGGCACCTTCGCCGCCCTTCCGGCCGGGGGCAGGCTGGCGTCGTAGACCGACCCGGCCGGTTTCTCCAGCCCCCGGTTCCGCCAGAGAATGATGTACCGCCAGAGGATGCCCTGGACCAGCAGCCGCTCCACCCCGAGGGTCTCGTTGCGACCGAAAAGCTCCCGCAGTGGCCGGACCGCCAGCCAGAGGAAGCCGACCGCGTTCCGTTCGGCGCCGACGTAGCGCTTGAGGGTGCGTCGCTGGCGGCGGCCCAGCTGCTCGCCACAGCGGGCGAGGATCACCTGGGCGAGAACCGAAAGCCGCAGGTAGGCGTTGAAATAGGCGGAGCGCCAACCCGAAAAGAACTGCCGGATCGCCCCGATGCTGAGCCGGCCGGGACGCTTCGGGCGCCCGGCCTTGATGCCGGCGTTCGCCGCGTCGTGACCGAGTACCGCCGAATCGTGCTGGACATAGTCATAGAGCGGGCGGTCCACATAGGCCACACCGCCGGTTGACATGGCGACCAGGGCCAGCCAGTGGTCGTGGAACTGCTCGCCGGGCGCCTCGGGGAAGGGCAACGCGAAGTCCAGCAGCTCGCGCCGGAAAAGCGAGGCGGCGCCGGTGACCGTGTTGGCGATCAGCATCGAAGCGAAGTTCGTGTGATTGTTGCGTCGGCCCGACCAGTAGGAATCCGCGAGCACTTCGCCTTCGGTACTGACCAGTCGCTGGTCGCTGTAGACGAGCTGTTTGTCGGCCAGACCGTTTTCGAGCGTGGCCAGCTTCTCCGGGTACCAGCGATCGTCCTGGTCACAGAGTGCGACCAGCTCGATTTCGGCGGGAACCATCGCCAGCGCCCGCTCGAAGTTCCGGTAAAAGCCCAGTCGGACCTCGGACCTGGACATGACGAAGCGGTCGTCTCCGGAGATCTCTTCCTCGATCTCGCGGTACTTCTCGGGAAGCGAGCAGTCGTCGCTGATCAGGCAGATCCAGTCCGTGAGGGTCTGTTGGCGCAGGGAGTCGAGTTGGGTCCGGAGCAGGTCGATGTCCGGGTTGTGGGTCGCCATGCAGATCGCGATCCGTGCGGGAGGCAGGGAAGACCCACGTTTACCGACAATATTTGTGGGTAACCGTGGGTCTTGATCGACCATGTTGATTTCGGCCAGTTCGGCCCGACCAACCGAGCCGTCGGCCAGCTCAAGCGCGACCTCCAGCCGGACAGTGCCCGGCCCGGTGGCGGGGATCTCCACGGTCGCCCAGAAGCCACTGCGGAAACTCTTCAGTTCCGGGTCCTCGATCGACCCGGCGTCGTGGGTCTCGGTGACTTCACCGTCCGGAATCAACGGATGGAGTGACTTGAACAGGTCAAGCCGTGGCATGCGGGCCACGGCCGGGCCCGGCTTTCCGTCAACCAGGATCTTGAGCCCGGCCGACTCCTGCCGACGGTGAAAGCAGTACCCGTAGAGAAAGAGCGCCGTGGCCCGGCCCGCCGGGAGTTCTTCCGGGAGCTTTACCTCCAGCCCGAGTTCGATCTCGGAATCGAATACAGGCTCGCGCATTCAGACGAGACTAGTTCAACCGCCCCCGCGAAGGCGACCGCTCCGGTCAGAAAGCGATCGGGGCGTATTCCTCGGGGAACGCCGAGGGGCCGAAGAACCAGCTTTCGATCGCGAACCTGGGATTGGGCATCGCCGGGTCGGAACCGGTCTGGTGGAGGAAAAGATCGTCAAAGAGAAGCACGTCACCCGGGTTGAAAATCGGCCGTACGATGCCGGCCTCGCCCGCTGCCGCGGCGGCGTTCTCATCGGTGACCTGGTAGTGGAGGTCGCCCTCCCGCACCCCGGATGCGACGTATTCGTCAATCCGCCTGGGGACGACATCCATACTTGGTGCCACGTCACCGCAACGCGAAAGCGCCACCCAGACGTTCAGGGCCCGGACATCACCGAGGAACTTGCCATCCTGATGCCAGCCACCGGTGACCTCCGGCTTCACCTTGCGCAGGGTGCATTTCTGGGCCGAGATCGCGGCCCGTTCACCGAGGTAGCCCTCAACCACATCCCGCAGGCCAGCCTGCTCGAGAGAGTCGACCATCTCGAAGAACATCTTCGGCGAGTCGGCGGCAAGCAGCCCCCCGGCGAGGGCGACCCAGTGCCGCTCGACGTACTGGACCTGATACGGATCCCGGGGTTCCAGTTCCTCGTAGATCCTGGTCGGATCGACTTCCTTGCCGTCGCTGAGCCGCTGGCGGATCGCGAAAGCGTGGTCAATGTCACCGGCCAGTGAGGTTGCGGTCTGTTCATCCATCACCCCGATCACCTTCAGGCAGCCGTACTTGAGCATTGCCGCACGCAGGTTCTCCGGGGTGAGTTCCTCCGGGGTGACTTCGGGAATACCGTCGGTCAGACGAAACTCGAAATCGTTGTCGGGTTCGGGATAGCTCGGGTTCTGGTCCCCGGCCTCGACCAGCTCCGCGCCGGCCCGGTGGCGCATCGCGATGATCTCACGCTCGATCTCGACATTGCCCGACTCACGGTTGGTCCGGGTCAGCAGATCGATTCCTTCGAAAATATTGCCTTCGGCCTCCAGCCCCCTTGCTTCTGCGACGACCGGATTTATTTCCGCCTCGGGTTCGGCCACCGCGGTGGCACCACGATCCTTGCGACGAAAAATGCTCATGACATACCTGCCTTTAGCTGGTTTAGATCCGATGTTGGCCGATTGGAACCCGGTGGACGCTACCACTCCCGAACCGCCCGCTGAAAAGGTTCCGTACTTATCCGCAGGAAGCGGGAACCCCGGTGGCGGTCATCCCGGGTGGAACATCGCGCACAACCACGGCATTGGCACCAACCCTGGCGCCAGCACCGATTTCGATCGGGCCGACCAGTTTCGCCCCGGTGCCGATGCTGACCCCTTCCCTGACGGTCGGGCCGACCACGCTGCCGGCCTTAAGGCCAATCGTGACCCAGGGAGAAATCACGGTGCCGGGCAGGATCTCGACGATGCCGTCAAGTACCACCTGGCCGTGGACGATGTAGACCCCAGGGTGAACCACCACCGGGTCACCGATCGTGACCTGGGCCAGCATCATCGCGAGTCGGTGGCAGATCCGGGGCAGGAGTGGGATTCGCCGCCGCTGCATCGCGGCCTTGGCCCGGTAGAGAACCTGGGCCAGGAAGGCGTCACTGACCCAGACGAGCCGCAGGGCCTGGGCGGCGGCATCCAGCTTGCTGCGGAAGGTGAACCGTTCACCGCGATGCTGGGCGGTGGTGACCGTGTCAGCCAGCACCGCCTCGGTGAATCGCGGATGCCGGGAGCGCAGATCGGCCATCAGGCTGGCTGCGTCATTGTGCTGACCGAGGTTATCCATGGACCGGCGAATCTATACCCTTGCCGCCGATGGCTCCCGGCAACCGTGTCACCGATCCGCTCCAGTGGGGCTACTCGCTGAGCAATGTTTTCGAGTTGCTGGCCGCCTGCCTGGAAGCGATCAAGGCAGAAACGGTGCTCGAGATCGGTTCTTTCAAAGGTGAGCTGACGGTCGACCTGCTGGAGTGGGCCAACGAACGCAGCGTGAAAATCGCCGGGGTCGACCCTCTGCCGCCGGATGAGCTGGAAGCACTCGCGAAAGCTCACCCGGAACTTGAACTACTGCGGCAAACCGGGCAGGAAGTGCTCCGTGAACGGGACTTCGACGACGCGATAATCATCGACGGCGACCACAATTACTACACGCTCGGCGAGGAGCTCAAGATCATCGGCGAGCGGGCTCCCGGGGCGGATATGCCGCTACTGATGTTCCACGATGTCTGCTGGCCCCATGCCCGGCGCGACACCTACTACGCACCGGAACGGATCCCCGAGGAACATCGCCAGCCACTGGCCCACAACGAAGGGATCGCGCCCGGCGTGAAAGGAACCGCCGAGTGGGGCCTGCCCTTCATCTGGGCCGCCGCCGAGGAAGGCGGCCCGGGCAACGGCACGATGACCGCGATCGAGGATTTCATGGGCGAGAACCCCGGCCTCGAACTCGTGGTCGTGCCGGCCTTCTTCGGTTTCGGTGTGATGTGGCATCGGGATTCTCCCTGGGCCGACCGGGTCGCCGGGGTCATCAAGCCCTGGGATCGACATCCCGTCCTCGAGAGGCTGGAAGGAAACCGGGTCGAGCATCTGGTCGCCGGCCAGGGCCGGGCCCGTCAGTTGATCGAACTGGAAGAAAGGCTGGCCCGCCAGGATGATCTGCTGCGCCGGCTGCTCGGGTCCAGCGCATTCACCGTGGCTGAGAAGCTCTCTGCCGTGAAGCAGCGCGGCAAACCGCTCTTCACCCGGGCCGAGATCCAGGCCCTGCTCGACGAGTAGCGGACCCGGCCGGAAGAGCTGGATGAGCCAGGACCAGACACCCCCGCTTCCGCCGCTGGATCTGGCCAACCGGGTCAGCTCGCTGCCCGACGGACCCGACGCGATGAACCACTACGAGTGGCTGGGCCTGATGGCGAGACAGTCGATTGATGCCAACCTGCCCGACGACTGGACATACGAAGGCAAACGGCTGCTCGACTTCGGCTGCGGGGCAGGCCGGACGATGCGTCATTTCCTCGATGTCGCCGACCGGGCCGAGGTCTGGGGTTGTGACATCGACACCCCTTCGATCGACTGGTTGCAGGACAACCTCTGCCCTCCGCTCAACGCTTTTGCCGGCGGGGAGGACCCTCCGGCAGACCTCGAGGAAGGCAGCTTCGACCTGATCTGGGCGATTTCGGTTTTCACCCATCTGGCCGGCAATTCGGCCGAATGGCTGCTCGAAATGCATCGCCTGCTGAAAGGCGACGGAATCCTGATCGCCAGCTTCATGGGCCAGCTGACCCATCAGGCGCTGACCGGCCGGCCCTGGGACGAAGAGGGGACCGGAATGAAGGTTGTCGGCCGGCACAATCCCTGGGATCTGGGCGGCCCGTCGGTGTTCATGTCCGACCACTGGATCCGGGAACACTGGGGCCGGGCCTTCGAGGTCGAGATCATCGGCCCCGGAGTCGAGACCCTCAACCAGAGCTGGGCCGTCATGCGAAAGAAGCCGGCCAGCCTGAGCCCGGAGGAATTACTGGCGCCGCCTGGGGGGCGGGCCAGGCGGTGGCTCGGCCTGCCCCGCCGCCGCGCCTAGCCGTTCTTGGGACGGCTGCCGCGGAGGCGGCGGAGCGGAGCGGTGATCTTCCAGGAGGTGCTGTTCTTCATCTCGTTCATTTCCCGTTCGAGATCCTGTGTGCGGGCTTCCCAGATGATCTCCCCGGCACCAGCCATCAGGCGGGTTGCCGAAAGCTCGGCCTCGGCCCTCCGGGCGCGATCCTCCCAGTCCGGTTCCCCGCCCCCGTTGTCCGGAAGGAGGTGACTCCACTTGCGCGCAAGCTTCATATGGGTCTCGACCCAGCCTTCCATTTCGCTGATCAGCTCCAGCGAGTGGTGATGAATGACCCTCAGGTCTTCGGTGACGATCTTCTTGCCGGCCTCTTTGACCTGCATGCTGATGTCGAAGTCGTAACCGTGAAGCTTGCCGCCGATGGTCTCGTCGAAACGGAGGTTTTCGATCGCCCAGGGCGAGAAGGCGATCACGAAACCGTCGATCGAATCAACCAGCCCTGTGTCCGCGAATGAAGGGGTGTCCTCCCGCACCCAGCAGATCGCCGGGATCTCGCCACCGCCGAACTCCTGGTAGCGGTGGGTGTAGGAGGCCCAGGTCACCGCGCCCTCCCACCAGGCGATCGACTTGACGCCCGTGGCCCCCGCGCAGCCGACCAGGGCGACATCCGGGTCGCTCAGGCCACTGCGGATCTTCGCGAAGAAATCCGGGTCAACGATCTCTGCGTCCTGATGGATCAGGACCAGTGCCTCGAGGCCATCGATTTCCCTGGCCTTGTCGAGCAGCACGTTGTAGCTGCGGAAGATCGAGCCGGCCGATGGGTAAATCAGGAGTTCGGTGTCGGGCTCCCGGATGCGCTCGATTCCGGGGCCGGCGTAGGCATCGAAGATGTCCTCTTCGGTGATCGCACTGCCGATCGCGATCATTTCTTGTTCAACTTCCTCATGCGGGAGCGCGAAGCCTATACTGGCCGCCCCCGGCGGTACCTTCCGCCCGGAGCCAATCATGTGGAGCGGGAAAACAGTCAGCGTGGTCCTGATGACCTACAACGAGAAGGACTCGATCCGCCGGGTGATCGAGGAATTCGAGGGAACAGGCGTTGTCGATGAGGTGCTGGTCATCAACAACAACGCCGCCCGCGGTACCGCAGAGGAAGTGGATGCGACGGGAGCCCGGCAGGTGTTCGAAGAAAGCCAGGGCTACGGCCACGCGATCCGCCGCGGACTGACCGAGGCCAACGGGGACCTGGTCGTGCTGGCCGAACCGGACGGAACCTTTCTGGCTGCGGACATCATCAAACTGCTCGCCTATTCCGACGAATGCGATGTCGTGCTCGGGACCCGCACCACCAACGAGCTGATCTGGGAAGGGGCCAACATGGATGCCTTCCTCCGGTGGGGCAACTGGGCGGTCGCAAAAATGGTGGAGCTGATCTTCAACACCAGCCATCTCAGTGACATCGGCTGCACCTACCGTCTGCTGAGCCGGGATGTGGCCCGTCGTTTCGCCAGCGAAATGCAGGTCGGTGGCAGCCACGCAGGGCCGGAAATGCTGATGCTGACAATCCGCGACCGGATCAGGTTTGTCGAGATTCCGGTGAACTACCTGCCGCGGGTGGGGAAATCGTCAGTCACCGGCTCCAAGATCACCGCCTTCTTTCTCGGCCTGACCATGATCCGCCTGATTCTTGCCTTCCGGTTCGGCCGGCGGGCCCGCTGAGCGCGCGCCGTCAGGCACAAAGACGGTCACTTTCAGTGGCACGAAGCCGGGCCAGCTGCGAACCTGCCCGACCTTCCAGCCGGCCGGGGTCCGGACGGCGGTGGCGGTACCCCGGACCAGGTTGGCGTCATCGGAACGGATCACCCTTGAGACAGCGAAAACCCGGTTCGTCCCGGCCTTGCGGAAAGCTTCGCGAATCACCTCGGCTTCCGGTTGGACCACCGACTTCAAGGGGATGAACGGCGGCGGACCCTCGGCCAGGCCGGGCCGGAACTCGGTCAGGCCGGGCTGCAGATAGGCGTCCAGCTGGGTCAACGGGACCGGCGTGTAGTGGCTGCTGTCCAGGACCACGTCGCCGGGACGGGCGTTTGCCGCGATGAAACCGGCCGCCTTCTCGTAAGCGGACCCCGATACGTCGCGGTCGGAAACCCGGACCGCGGCAACCAGCATCCCACCAACCGCAAGGATGGTCGCCACCAGGGAAACCCGGACCGGAGGCAAGGTGAGCAGGCCGGCGGCCAGCACCGGAAGCCCGGCCCACCCGGCCGAAAGGTTGCGATCGCTGAATATGTCCGTGCCGAACGCGAGCAGGATGATCTCCGCCGCCGGGGCGGCGAGTGCGGTGACCACAACCAGAACCATGAGTCTGAATCGCGGATCCGGCTCCGTTCTGCCTCGCTGCCGCCAGAGAGTCAGCCCCGTCCCGGCCAGCCCGGTCAACAGGCCGGCGGCAAGGAGCACGAACCCGGCCCGGCCGGGAATCCGCGAAAGGTCCACCATAGGCTCGCCGGAAAGCCATTGTGCGAGGGCCCTGGCCTTGGCTTCAAGGCCGTCCCCCTGGAGGAACTCGAGAATCGCCTGGGTGGGCGAGTCGAGATCGTTGAGGGTGCCGGTGATCCAAGGCAGATAGAGGATCGTGGCCCCGGCCGCCGCGAGCAATGCGGCCTTGCGAAACGGCGGATGAGCCCAGAGCACCCAGAGAAACTGCGCCGCGAGCACAAAGAACGCCGTGTAGTGGCTGTACATGGCCAGGCAGCAGCAGAGCGCGTAGCCAACCCACCACCTGATGCGGGCCGTCCGCAAGGCTGCGAGCAGGGCCAGAGTCGCGGCAAGCAGGAAGAAGATCATCAGCGCGTAGCCCCGCCCGTAACTCGAGAGGAAGACCGGATAGGGACTCAAGGCCATCACCAGCGCGGCAAGCAGCCCGGTTGCCCGGCCGATTGTCCGCAGGCCGAAGAGGTAGCTCATCGGGATTGCCGCGGTCCCGGCAATCAGGGCCGGCAGCCGCACGAGTTCCGGTGAGGATCCCAAGTGGGTGGTCAGCCAGGCCAGCAGGAAATAAAGCGGCGGGGTGATCTCGGCGTCGCTGTGGACCACCGACACCGTCTCCGTGAAGCCGTGGTTCTGCACGATCCAGAGGGTGGAGAGCTCATCCCCGAAAACCGAATCGCCGAAGAGATTCAACCTGAGCAGAAAGCCCGCCAGGGTGACCGTGGCGACGATGGCCACGACCACCCGGTTCGGCAGACGGTTCGCCAGGTCGTTCACGATCGCCGGGCGAGAACCACGTTGTGGGCGCAGAGCCGACGGACGCCGGGGGTCTTCTCAACCAGCTTTTCGACCCGGGCCGAGAAGGGCAGCAGCCGGGGGGAGACGAAGTCCGGGACGAAACCCGACTGGTCGCAGGCCACTAACTCGGCCCCGCCATCCTTGAGGCCGGTGAGGATCTCGGCCTCGGGGATCAGGCGCTCGGTGCCGTCGTCCTGCGGCACCCGGGCCATCAGGTTCTTCCAGTACGGATTGCGCGGGTTGTGATCCCAGACCAGAACCAATCCACCCGGTCTCGTGACCCGGACCATCTCGAGCAGGGACTGATGGACAGCATCTGCCTCGGCGATGTGATGGAGGACTGCCACACACATGCTCAGGTCGAAAATGCCATCCTCAAAGGGCAACCCGGTGGCAGTACCCTGGACCGCCTTCACTCCGGGAGCATGGGTCTCGACGTACTCGAGCATCCCGGCCGAAGGGTCGACCCCGGTCACGTCATAACCCGAGGCTGCGAGCCGCCCGGCCACGACCCCGGTCCCGCAGCCGACATCGACCACCTTGCCCGAGGGCAGGATCCGCTGGATGTATTTGACCCGCTTATCGAGGTAATGCTCGACCACATGGGGCGGCAGTGACTCGTCGTACTCACCGGCAATCCGGTCGAAGTGATCATGCTGATGCCGCTGGTGTTCACTCATCGCTGTATTTCCGGTCCGCAGGTACAGCCACAAAGGTACTCACGGTGAGCGGTTCCAGCCCCTCGAAACGAACGCTGCGCACTTCCCGCCAGCCACGCGGAACCGGGACTTCCTCCGAGCCGACCATGAAGGCGTAGATCCCGCGGCCATGCTGCCGCGGCGCCCGCCGGTCACCGATCGTGACCAGATGGACTGGTCCGGGCGTGTCGAATGCCTGAGCCGCAATCTGCTGCGGATCGTACTCGCGGTAGATGTCCTTGATGAAGTCCGGGCGGTCCTCGAGGTTGGTCATTCGATACTCCGGCAGAGTCCGGTCCAGGTAACCGTCCAGCGGCGATAGCGGGGCAGGACTGATGATGCTCGCGTCCAGCACCACACCCTGGTCCCGGGCCGACTCGATCGCCCCGGCCGCCTTCTCGTAGGGGATCGAGGTCCGGGCGGGATCCAGAAGCTGGACGGTGCCGGTCAGCATGCCGGCAAGGACAAGCGCCAGCGAAACCGTCCCCCAGCGGGGCCCGGCTGCGGCCAGGCCGGCGGCAGCGAGCAACGGCAGTCCGGCCCAGGCCGGGGCCAGGTTCCGGGCCCCGAAGATGTCGGTGCCGGCGGCCAGCAGCAGGAGCTCGCCGGCGAACACGGCCAGCACCATCAGCGCCGCCAGCGATGCCCCCCTGACCCGGGCGGGAACCGGCCAACCGGGCCGGCGGCCGGCCAGTCTCGCCCCGGCGGCGACCGCGGAAACCAGGACCCCGGCGAGCATCAGCAGCATGTCCGGCCGTGCCAACAGCCCTGGCTTGTCGGCACTCACCCGCAAGAACAGAAGGTCCTTCACAGCATTCCATTTGACTTCAAATCCACTGCCCTGGATCGCCTGGAGAATGTCGCTGGTTGGGGAATTCAGGTCATTCCGGAAACCGCCCAGCCAGGGGACGAAAAGCAGGAACATCAGCCCGGTGAAAACGAGGCTCCGGATCCGGAACGCCGGAAAGAACCAGAGGACCCAGAGCAACTGGCCGGCCAGGAGGAAGGCGGCGGTGTAATGGCTGAGGACCGCCAGGGCCCCGGCCAGCGACCAGCCCGCCCATTGCCAGGAGCGGCCCTCCCCGGAAGTGGCGGCCAGCAGGCTCCAGGTGGCCAGAACCAGCATCAGGATCATCACCGAATAAGCCCGTGCGTTGGCTGAGAAATAGACGAGAAACGGGGCAACCGAGGCGATTGCAGCTGCGTAGAGCGCGGCCCGGCGGCCCAGCGCCCTGGCCCCGGCAAAGTAGAAAGCAGGCACCGTCAGCACCCCCGCCACAAGCGACGGCAGGCGAACCCCGGTCGGAGTCTGGCCGAAAATCCAGGAAGCGGCCTTGGCGAGGAGGAAAAAGAACGGCGGGCTGATCTCCGCATCCGAGTCGACTGCGGAAATGACTCCGAAGAAATCGTTGCCACGGATGATCCAGAGGGTGGACATCTCATCCCCCCAGGCCGGCTCGCGCAGCATCAGCAGGCGCAGGATCAATCCGGCTGCAACCAGCAGTCCGACGGCTGCCG